>CAIQMJ010000618.1 GCA_903872875.1 uncultured Variovorax sp. | reverse complement strand
TGCCCTTGTCGGTGCTCTCCCCTCTGGCCCTGGCACTCTGCGCGTGGAGTGCCGGCGCGGGTGCACAGCCAGCGGTGTCCCCGCCGACGGCCGGCCAGGTGTTGCGCGAGTTGCAGCCCACACCGTTGCTGCAAGTTCCGCAAGCCGCACCGCTGCAGCGTCCGGGCGGCCCGACCGATGTCGCCGTACCTGGGGAGGCCACGGTGCGGGTCGAATCCATCGTCATCACCGGGAACCAGGCGTTGCCCACGGCCGAACTGGAGGCCCTGGTGGCCGACATGAAGGGCACGGCGCAGACCATGACGCAACTGGGCGCTGCCACACGTCGAATCACGGCCTTCTACCGGGAGCGTGGATTCGCAGTCGCGCGCGCCTACTTGCCGGAGCAGGACGTCACCAGTGGCGTACTGACCATCGCCATCATCGAAGGCCGCGTGGCCAGCGCGCGGCTGAGCAACCGGTCGCGTCTGTCGGACAGCAGCGCCCAGGCCTATCTGGCCCCGATCCAGGCGGGCGATGTCATCCGATCGGCCCAGATCGACCGCGGTCTGCTGCTGCTGCAGGACACCCCGGGCGTGGCCGGCTCGCGCGCCACACTGGTGCCTGGTGCCAGCGTGGGCACATCCGACCTGATGGTCGAACTGGAGGGCACCCCGGCCTACAGCGCCGTTGCATCGCTGGACAACTACGGCAGCCGGTACACCGGTGAATATCGCGTGGGGGCGAGTTTCGACCTGGCCAGCCCGTTGCAGATCGGAGATCAGCTGAGCTTCCTTGGCCTGACCAGCGGTCGAGACCTGCGCTTTGGTCGCCTGGCCTATCAGGCGCCGGTCGGCAGCCAGGGCTTGCGTCTGGGGGCCGCCTACTTCGACACCCACTATTCGTTGGGCAGGGAGTTTTCCGCGTTGGATGCCAACGGCTCGGCCCAAAGTGCCAGTGTGTTTGCCGCCTATCCGTTCGTGCGCAGCCAGTTGTCCAACCTCAGCGGCACGGTCGCACTGGAGCGCAAGCGCCTGACCGACCGGGTGGATGCGACCTCTACCGTGACCGACAAGGAGGTCACCGTCGCTACGCTCGGTCTGGCCGGCAACCGCCAGGACGCCTGGGCAGGAGGCGGCATCAACTCCTTCGCGCTGGATCTGGCACTTGGCGACCTGGACATCCAGTCGCCTTCGGCACTGGCCATCGACGCCGTGTCCAGCCGATCCAACGGCCGCTATGCCCGTTTCGCCTACAGCCTGGGTCGTCTGCAACGCCTGACCGATACCGTTGCGCTGTCGATTTCGCTGGCCGGCCAGCAGGCGAGCAGGAACCTGGATGCCTCCGAGAAATTCCAGCTCGGCGGGGCCAACGGCGTGCGCGCCTATCCGCAAGGCGAAGGCATTGGTGATGCGGGCCAACGCGTCAGCATTGAACTGCAGCGGCGTCTGGCCTCCGGACTGCAGGGAACCTTGTTCTACGACGTCGGACACGTCGCCATCAACAAGAAGCCGTTCGGTGCTGCAGCTGCCAACAGCCGGATCCTGGCCGGTGCGGGGGTGGGCCTGAACGCGAGCTTTCGCGCACTTCAACTGCGCTCTTCCCTGGCCTGGCGCCTGAGAGGCGGCGACCCGCTCTCGGTGCCCGTCTCGGCCGCCCGAGGTCCCACCTTGTGGGTGGTGACCAGCGTCGCTTTCTGAGGCCGATCGAATCTTCGGGCTCCGCCTGAGGCTCCTCCGGGTTTGCAGTGCGCGGGCGGGTAGCGTCCTGTCGCCCGAGCCTTGCTGAATGAAGCCGAGTTTGTCGGTGCCCCGGGTCGTGATGCCTGGCGCCTTTCGGTTTTTATTGGTATAAATCATTTATACCAATAAGCATTTCATCATGAACGATCCTCAAGCCACTGCCGGCAACCAGCCTCCATCCACCGCATCGACGCACGCACCTGTTTCGACCGCCATCGCAGCGACCGCAGCCCCGCTCGATGCACCTGCCGCCAAGAAGCCAGCCGCCCCGAAGCCTGCCGCGAAGAAGAGCGTGGCAGCGAAGCCGCCGGCGACCAAGTCCGTGCCCGCGAAGCGTGTCAGGGAGACGGAAGTGAAGCCCGTCACCCAGGCTGCCACCAGGTCCGCCGCGCGCACCAAGCCCGCCGCCGTGGCTGCCCCGGTACCCGTGAAAACGGCAGCGAAGCGTGCGGACAAGAAGGCCGCAGCGACGAAGCCGGTGGCGAAAGCACCGTCAAAGACCCCAAAGCTCGCCAAGAAGGTGGAGGCCGCCCCGGCGCCCAAGCAAGCCAGGAGCCTCGAGCTCGCGGCCAAGCCCAAGGAGAAGCTCGTGCGCGACAGTTTCACGATGCCGCAGGCGGATTTCGCGCTGATTGCCAGCCTCAAGAACCGCGCGCTTCTGCTCAAGCGCCCGACCAGGAAGAGCGAACTGTTGCGCGCGGGCCTGCATGCGCTGCAGGCGCTGACGTCGACGCAGCTCATGAGCGCGCTGAATGCGCTCGTGCCCCTGAAGGCCGGGCGGCCCAAGCGCGACGCCGACTGAATCCTGGCGCGGCGCACCGAGGATGCAGCTCATCGAAGCGATGTTGAGCGCCGAGGATGCCGTACGTGCAGAATGGTACGGGCCGCCTCAAAACGCCACTGCACGGGCGCCGCCTGGATCGCAGCGCTGTTCTCCGAAAGACGCCCATGTTTTCACCCCCATTTTTCGCGGTCACCGGCATGTCTGCTTGACCGCCATCGAAGCCCCAGTGACGGGTGCAGAAGGCATCGTCGAGTTTCGGCGCCGCGAGACGCTGATCAAGATG
>CAIQMJ010000617.1 GCA_903872875.1 uncultured Variovorax sp. | reverse complement strand
CTCTAACGCAAATATATTTGCATTAGAAGAGGTGTGGTCCTATACTCTCAAACGCGAAAATCATTGCGTTAAGGATCGCCATGGCCTCGAAGCTCTCTCCCTGCGTGCAAGCGTCCCCGCCTGCGGCTGTCGCCGTGTCGGCGGCCGTGTGGCGGCTGCCGTCCCATCTTTCCTTCGCCCTGCTCGCGGCCGTGCTGTTCGCCTTCTTCTTCGCCGCCAGCGCACCGTCGCCGCTGTTCGTGGTGTTCCAGCATGCGTGGGGCTTCTCATCGTCGATGCTGACGGTGGCTTTTGCGATCTATGCCATTGCGCTGATGCTGTCGCTGCTGATCGCGGGCTCGTTGTCCGACCATGTCGGCCGCCGGCCCGTGATCGTCGTCGCGCTGGTGATGCAGGCGCTCGCGATGGGGCTGTTCCTCCATGCGCAGAACATCGGCGGGTTGATCGGCGCGCGTGTATTGCAGGGCGTGGCGACCGGCGTCGTGAGCGGCGCGCTGAGCGCTGCGGTGGTCGAGGCCGCGCCGCCTGCGCGCAAGCAGCTCGGCGCGCTGATCGGCAGCGTGTCGCCGCTGGCCGGACTGGCCGTCGGTGCGTTGCTGACCGGTGTCGCCGTGCGTTTCACGGCCTTTCCTGTGCAGTGGGTGTTCGGCGTGCTGGGCGCCGTGTTCGCGGTCGGTGCGGTGCTGGTGCTGTTCATGCCCGAGACCGTGGTGCCGCGCGCTGGCGCATGGGCTTCGCTGGTGCCGCGCATGTCCGTGCCCGCACGGGCGCGGCAGGACTTCATGCGCGGCATCCCGGTGTTCGTGGCGGTGTGGGCACTCGGCGGCCTGTACCTGTCGCTCGGACCATCGCTGGTGCGCCATGTCTTCGGCATCGACAACGGGCTCGTCAACGGGCTGCTGATCGCCGTGCTGGGCGGCGTCGGCGCGGTGGCGCCCACGCTGCTCAGGCGCCTGGCGCCGCCGCGTGCGGTCGCCGTCGGCATGGCGGCGATCGCGGCCGGCGTGCTGCTGCTGCTGCTGGCGCTCGCCATGCATTCGATCGGGCTGTTCTTCTTCGGCACGGCGGTCGCGGGCATCGGTTTCGGCGCCGCCTTCTCGGCGCTGATCCAGGCGCTGGCGCCGATGGCGCAGCCGCACGAGCGCGGTGAGCTGTTCGCCGCGATCTTCGTCGTGAGCTATCTGGCGTTCAGCGTGCCGGCGATGGTCGCGGGCTTCCTGGTCGCGCCGCTGGGTCTGCTGGGGACGGTGGAGGGCTATGCCGCTGTGCTGCTGGCGCTGTCCGTGACGGGTCTGGCGCTTCAACTGCGGCGCCGGCCGGTGGAATGAAAAAGCGCCCGGGCGCTGCGTGCACCCGGGCGCTGTTGCCTCTGTGGGCTGGGGAGGCCTACTCGTCCGCGTCGTAGTACGCGTAGCCGCCGTGGGCGCCCTGCGCGCAGTCGGCCGCCTCGATCGTCACCCGCAGCGTGTTGCCTGCGAAGCGCTCGAGATTGGTCAGGTTGACGGCTTGCCAGTCGATCGCCTTCCACTGGCCGCCCTGGAACGACTGCCAGCCCGGCCAGCTCGGGTCGTTGGCAAAGTAATGGCGCTGGTACAGCACCTCGCCGGTCGTCGTGTTCTCGACCTTGATGTTCACGTAGGGCTGGTCTGCCGGCGGATGGTTCGGATCTTCCAGCACGGCCGCCCAACTGAAGGCCAGTGCGAAAGGTGCATTCCCGGCCGGCACGATCACGTCGCGGGTGATGGTGCTGATGTGATAGCTGTCATCGGAATTGTTCACCCGCGCCGAGTAGTTGCCGAACAGCACGCGCGGAATCGTCGTTGCGATCTCGTCGAAGCCAGGGGTTGCGATCACGCTCTTGTCCGACGGGTTCACCACGTCGGTGCCGAACCACAGGCGGCGGACCGATTCCCACAGCGAGAAGTCGCCCTTCTCGAAGCCCCAGTTCTCCAGTATCGAGCCCGACTTGATCTTGAAGCGCTTGAAGGTGCCGTACACGCCGCTGCTGCTGCGGCCCACGCCGGCCTGGCGGCTCGCCACCATCAGGATCTCGGCACTCGTGGTGTTGGGCAGCGTCGGCAGCAGGATGTCGAAGTTCGTGCCCGCCAGCGGGAAGCGGCCCGCGAAGCTGCCGGCGACGTACACGTCGATCGAGTCCGGCGCTGCGTTCGCGTTGCCGGTGCCCAGTGCGACCGAGCCGACCAGGTGCACGTTGGTGCGGTCGGCCACGAGCGCGGTGCGGCCCGTGACGTCGAAGCCGAGGTTGCTGATCTGGATGCGGCCGAACAGTCCGTCCGACCAGCCGGCCCTGGCGCCGTCGAAGAGCCCCTGCATGTCGCTCGGGGCATAGATCGACTGGTAGGAGTCGTAGGCGAAGACGTTCGGCTCGGGCGAGAACAGGCCCTGCTTGGTGAGCGTGGTGAAGCCGCTGGCGTTGACGCCGATGCCCAGCGTGTCGTCACCGCGCAGGTTCGGGTCGTACAGGCCGAAGGTCAGCGTGGCCACGTCGAACTTGTAGGCCACCATGGCCTGCGACCATGATGCGTTGCTCGCCACGTACTGCGGCGACCAGGTCGGGTTGCCCCACATCAGGAAGACCTGCGGCTTGCCGGTCATCCAGAGGTTCTGCAGCAGCCCGATGGCGGTCTGCAGGGACGTCAGGCTGCTCTGCTGCTTCGCCAGTCTGGTGGCCCACTGCTGGCTGCTCATGGCGTGGGCGCGCACGATGAGTTCCTCGGACGTGACGTCGTCGTCGAGGTTGGCCGGATCGCCTTCGATGTAGGTCTGGAACAGGCCCACGCCGTTGTTCTGCGTGGTCTTCGCGCGCTCGTAGAACCAGTCGGCATAGGCGGCCATGCCCAGGCTGTTGCCACCGGGCGATGAATAGGAGCTGATGTTCGAGCGGAAGAACGAATCCTTCGACGGCAGGAAGCCTGTGTCGATGGTCAGCGAGCTGGCGCTGCCCGTGCCCGTGGCACCTCCGGCCGCGATCAGCCGCGCACCGAGGCCCTTCATCCCGGCCACGATGTACTTCGAGAAGTGAGCGGTGCGGAAGGTCACCGTGCCGGCGACCGCATCGAAGCCGCTGATCGACATCGCCGCATAGGCGCCGACGCTTTCGTCGTAGAACAGCACCGACGGCACGTCGCTCGACTCGAGTCCGGCGGCGTTGTAAGGCACCGTGACTTCGATCGGCTGGTCGAAGGTGCCGGGCACGTTCTTGGTGATGACATAGGTCTTGCCGAGAACGGCGCCGCCGCCAGCGATCACGTCGGCCGACAGCGCGGCGGGCGGGTTGTCCTCGTAGCTGATGGTGATGTCGACGGTGCCGCCCGCGACCGCACCGGCTGGCACCGTGACGCGCGTGCCGCGGATCGGACTCGCCGGATCGGTGACTTCGACCACGCCGCCCGCGGTGCCCACCTGATTGGGCGGAACTGTCGGTGTGGTGGGCGTGTCCGGCGTGGTGGCCGGGGGTGGCGTACTGCTGGACGGCGGCGGCGTACCGTCGTCGTTCGAACCACCGCAGGCCGCCAGTAGCAAGGCCAGCGAACTTGCGGCCAGCCATCTGCCTATGGGCATTCTTCTCATCATTTTCTCCAGGGCAATGTGCAGGGGGACCGCCGCTTCGGTGCGCTGCGGCGACGTGTGGGACACGCTTGCAGGCATGCAAGCCGTCCAGCCGGGGAGACTAAGAAAGCGGAACGAAAGCGTCTATTTCGCTTTGGCGCTAGGCCGCTGGGCATAGTGCAAGTTGGGGTTGCGCACGGCCGCGCGGATAATCCGCGCTCCCGGACGCACTCGCGTCCTCCGCTCCCATTGCCCCGATCTCCATGCCGCCTTCCCGCCGCGCCGCGACAGTTCCCGACGAAGCCAATGCCGAGCAGAACGCCGCGCGCAATGCGATCCTCGCGGCCGCCCGCACCGAGTTCTCGGCCAAGGGGCTGGCAGGCGCGCGGGTCAACGAGATCGCTGCGCGTGCTGGCGTCAACAAGCAGCTCATCTACTACTACTTCGGCAGCAAGGAAGACCTCTACCGCACCGCGCTCGAGGTGGTCTACACCGAGATCCGGTCGCTCGAGCGCAGCCTGCACCTGGGTGACATGGCGCCCGCCGAGGCGATGCAGGCGCTCATCGGTTTTTCCTTCGACTACCTGGAGCGGCATCCCGACTTCATCGGCATGCTGAACCACGAGAACGCGCAGGGCGCGAGCCATGTGCGTGCATCGGGCGCGATCCGCGACACCAACTCGCCGCTGATCGAACTGATCGCCAAGACCCTCAAGCGCGGCATCGCGCAGAAGCTGTTCCGCCGCGGCATCGACCCGGTCGAGCTCTATGTGTCGATCGCCGGCATGTCGTACTTCTTCTTCTCGAACCGGCTCACGCTGTCGTCCATCTTCAGCCGCGATCTCGGCGACGCGCAGGCCGTGGCGGCGTATCGCGAACACGTCGTGTCCTTCGCGATGGCCGGTCTGCGCCCCTAGCGGGGCGCGCGCTTCCAGCCGGTTCCCGAATGCGGCCGGAAAGCCGCCGCACGATCGTTCCGATCAATTTCAACCAAACGGTTGACACGTGGTGCAGCGCGTCATAAAGTCATTGCCGAAACGCTGATTTCCGGAGTGAACCCATGCAGACATCGTCCCCGCCGCGCGCCATTTCCACGCTCGATCCCGCGAGCCTGCCGGCGCGCTTCGAATCGGTCGAGGCGCTCGACGACTTCCTCGCCAGGCCCACGCAGGCACTGATCGACGACCTGGCCCGGATCGAGGGCGACCTGATGATCCTCGGCGTGGCCGGCAAGATGGGCCCGACGCTGGCGCGCCTCGCAAAGAACGCGGCACCGCACAAGCGCGTGATCGGCGTGGCCCGCTTCAGCGACGCGTCGGTGCGCGACAAGCTCGAGGGCTGGGGCATCGAAACCATCGCCTGCGACCTGCTCGACCGCAGCGCGCTCGAGGCGTTGCCTCGCGTCCCCAACATCGTGTTCGCGGCCGGCCACAAGTTCGGCGCCAGCGGCAACCAGGCGTTGACCTGGGCGATGAACACGCACGTGCCGGCGCTGGTCGCCGAGACCTTCCGCGATGCGCGCATCGTGAGCTTCTCGACCGGCAACATCTATCCGCTCACGCCGGTCGGCCGGCAGGGCGCGAGCGAGCGCACCGCGCCGGCACCGATCGGCGAGTACGCGCAGTCGTGCATCGGCCGCGAGCGCATGTTCGAGTACTTCGGCGGCAAGCACGGCACGCCGGGGCGCCTGTTCCGCCTGAACTATGCGATCGACATGCGCTACGGCGTGCTGTTCGACATCGCATCGAAGGTCCACCGCGGCGACACGGTCGACCTCGCGATGGGCTACGTCAACGTGATCTGGCAGGGCGATGCGAACGCGCAGGTGCTGCGCAGCCTGCGCCACTGCACCACGCCGCCCACGCCGATCAACTGCACCGGGCCGGAGACGATCTCGGTGCGTTGGCTGGTCCATGAATTCGCCGCGCGGCTCGGTGTCGAGCCGAAGGTGGGCGGGGAGGAAGGCCCGACGGCTCTGCTGTCCGACACGACCGAGGCGAGCCGCCTGTTCGGCTATCCGGCCGTGCCGCTGGGCGCGATGCTGGACTGGGTCGCCGACTGGGTGAAGCACGAGCGCGAGAGCTTCGGCAAGCCCACGAAATTCGAAGTCCGCGACGGGAAGTTCTGACATGCCTGCCGCCACGCCCCTTGCCAGTGCCGAAGTCGAACGCGTGCGCGCGCTGCTGCGGCGCGGCCTCGCGATCCCCGCGCATCCGCTCGCGCTCGATGCGTCACGCCAGTTCGACGAGCGCCGCCAGCGCGCGTTGACGCGCTACTACCTGGATGCCGGTGTCGGCGGCCTCGCGGTCGGCGTGCACACCACGCAGTTCGCGATACGCGAAGTCGGTCTGTATGAACGCGTGTTGCGGCTCGCCGCCGAGACCGCGCGCGACTGGGCCACGCCCGAACGCGAACTCGCAATGGTGGCCGGCGTCTGCGGCCGCACGCCGCAGGCGCTGGCCGAAGCCACGCTGGCGCGCAGCCTCGGCTACCAGGCCGGCCTGTTGAGCCTGGCTGCGATGAAGGGCGAAAGCGAAGACGCGCTGATTGCCCATTGCGAGGCGGTGGCCGAAGTCATACCGCTGATCGGCTTCTACCTGCAGCCGGCGGTCGGCGGCATGGACCTGAGCGCGGCCTTCTGGGCGCGCTTCGCGGCGATCCCGAACGTGGTCGCGATCAAGGTCGCGCCCTTCAATCGCTACCGCACGCTCGACGTGGTGCGCGGCGTGGTGGCGGCGCGCGCGGAAGAACGCGTCACGCTCTACACGGGCAACGACGACCACATCGTGCTCGACCTGATCACGCCGTATGCGGTGCTGCGCGACGACCGGATCGTCACCGTGCGGTTCCGTGGCGGGCTGCTGGGCCACTGGTCGGTCTGGACGTCGGGCGCGGTGAAGATGCTGGCGCGGTGCCAGGCAGTGGCCGCGGCACAGGACGGTGCGCAGCGCGACGCGCTCCTGTCGCTCGACGGCCGCGTGACCGACTGCAACAGCGCCTTCTTCGACGTCGCCAACGACTTCCGTGGCTGCATCGCCGGCTGCCACGAGGTGCTGCGGCGCCAGGGCCTGCTCGAAGGCATCTGGTGCCTCGATCCGGAAGAGGGCCTGAGCCCCGGACAGAGCGAAGCGATCGATCGCGTCTACGCGATGCACGGCGACCTGGCCGACGACGATTTCGTCGCGGCCAACCTCGTACGCTGGCTGGCCTGAAAACTGCACGTTGCACGCCATGCGCAAGTTCACCCAGTCGATCCTTCACTACCTGCCGGCGGCCGGCATCTTCGTCGCCTTCGTCGTGCTGTGGCAACTCGCGGTGTCGGTGTTCGGCATCCGCGAATACCTGCTGCCGAGCCCGCTGTCGGTGCTGCAGTCCATGTTCGGCGACGAGATCCCATGGCTGTCGCATGCGTGGATCACCGCGGTCGAGATCCTCGGCGCCTTCCTGCTCGCCGGCATCGCGGGCGTGCTGCTGGGCATGGCCATCGCGTGGTCGCCGGGCATGTCGCGCGCGCTCACGCCCTTCCTGGTGTTCGTCAACACGCTGCCCAAGGTCGCGATCGCGCCGCTGTTCCTGATGTGGCTGGGCTACGGCATCGTGCCCAACATGCTGATCGGTGCGCTGATCGGCTTCTTCCCGGTGGTCATCAACACGGCGGTCGGGCTGACGCAGATCGACCAGGACCTGGTCGACCTCGGCCGCGTGTTCAGCGCACCGAAGTGGAAGGTCTTCGTGAAGATCCGGGTTCCGAACGCCTATCCGTACATCCTGAGCGCGCTCAAGGTCACCGCGACCTCGGCGGTCGTCGGCGCGATCGTCGGCGAGTTCGTCGCATCGCAGCGTGGCCTGGGCTACGTGATCATCACCACGCAGAGCAGCATGAACACGCCGGCCGCGTTCGCCGCGCTCGTGTGGATCTCGATCCTCGGTCTGCTGCTGTACGGCATCGTCGCGTTGCTGTCGCGGCTGCTCGCGCCCTGGGCCGACGACGGCGCCGCATGAATTCCCTCCTCGCCTTTTCGCATCGCACTTTCAAGGAAGCCACCATGAGATTCAGGATCGCCGTCCCCGTTGCCGCCGCCTGTGCGGCGCTTCTTTCGCTGGCCTGGCTGCCCGCGCAGGCCCAGACCCCGACACCCGCGCGCGAGAAGTTCACCTTCGCGCTCAACTGGTTCGCCGTCGGCGACCATGCGGCCTACTGGGTCGCGCTGGAGAAGGGCTACTACGCCCAGCGCGGGCTCGACGTGAGCATCGAGGCCTCGAAGGGTTCGGGAGACTCGATCGCCAAGGTCGACACCGGCCGAGCCGACGCCGGCCTGGCCGATGCGGTGCCGATCATCTCGGCCGTGTCGCGCGGTGCCCGCGTGAAGATGGTCGGCATGGTGTTCGACAAGACGCCGATGACCTTCTTCAGCCGCAGCGACGCGCCGCTGCTCAAGCCCGCCGACCTCGAGGGCAAGACCGTCGGCGCACCGGCCGGCGACAGCCAGCGCCTGGCCTTCCCGGCCTTCGCGCGGCTCAACAGGATCGATCCGAACAAGGTGACCTGGGTCAACATCGAGCCGACCGCCAAGGTGGCCTCGATCGCCGAGAAGCGCATGGACGGCGTGGCCGACTACACCACCGGCCAGCCCTTCTACGACAAGGCGATGGGCGAGGGCAAGGCGGTGCGCCTGGCCTGGGCCGACTACGGCTTCGACCTGTACGCGATGTCGATCATGGCCGGCGAAAAGACCATGGCCGAGAAGCCGAAACAGCTCAAGGCCTTCCTCGAAGCGTCGTACATGGGCTGGCGCGACGTGATGGCCAATCCCGACGAAGCACTGGCGATCTACAAGCAGCGCGTGCCAGAGATCGACGTGGCGATCATCAAGGCCAATATGCTGCTCGGCTTCGAACTGATGCGCACCAAGACCTATGCGGACAACGGCATCGGCTACATCGACGACAAGAAGATGTGCGCGTCGACCGACATCGTCAACACCTACATGGGCCTGCCCAAGAAGGTCGACTGCAAGACGGTCTACACCGGCGAGTTCTTCACCAAGGTGGCGATGCCCCTGCCGGTGAAGTGAGGCGCCCGCTCCCCGATACCTCCGACAGCTCCGACGGAAACCTGCGCATGCCGACCCCCAGCCCTGCCACCGGCGCGCCGCCGCGTGCCTTGATCCAAGTCGACCATGCCGGCATGGTCTACCAGGCCGAGAGCGGTCCGGTCGAGGCGCTGCGCGACATCTCGCTCACCATCCACGAGGGCGAGTTCATCGCGCTGGTCGGCCCGAGCGGCTGCGGCAAGAGCACGCT
>CAIQMJ010000616.1 GCA_903872875.1 uncultured Variovorax sp. | reverse complement strand
TCCAAGCGTGAACCGACCAGGGAATATTTCGATGGTTGCCCAGATTGGGCAGAAACGTGAAACCCTTCGGAATTTTCCGAAAAGGCCACGAGTATATCGCTTTCGCCATCGTGTCGCCAGTACCGCGATCAGAACAGCAAGAACGCGAACACGGCGAGTGGCTTCGCCAACCGCGGCTACTTGATCCAGAGGCGCACGGCATCCCATGCACGACCGAGCACGCCGGCCTGCTCGACGCCCTCCAGCGCGACCAGCGGCACTTCGGCCACGGCCTGATCGGCCAGCATGATCTTGAGCGAACCCACCTGCTGGTTCTTGGCGAATGGCGCCACCAGCGGGTCGGGGCGCGCGACCTGGGTCGTGAGCTTGGATGCCGAACCGGCCGGCACTGCGACAACGATCGGCTCGGTGCGGCCAAGCTTCAGCGTATTGGCCTTGCCCTTCCAGACTGCTGGCGTCGCCACCGGCTGGTTGGCATCGAACAGCCGCACGGCGTCGAACGCCGTATAGCCCCAGTTCAACAGCTTCTGGGATTCGTTGGCACGCACCGCCTCGCTGGTGGTTCCGAGAACGATAGACAGCAGCCGCCGGCCACCTGACAGGTTCGGGAAATCGCGCTTGGCGGTCACGATCATGCAATAGCCTGCAGCATCGGTGTGCCCGGTTTTCAAGCCGTCGACCGTCGGGTCACGGAACAACAGAAGGTTGCGGTTGGTGTCGTTGGTCGAGGGCGTGCCGGGGTAACGGTACTTCTTGATCGCGTAGTAATGCACATACTCGGGAAAGTCATGCATCAGCCGCGTCGCAAGGATGCTGAGGTCGCGCGCAGTCGTCGTATGGCCCGCCACGGTGAGCCCTTCCGGGTTCTTGTAGCTCGTGCTCTTCATGCCAAGCGCCTTGGCCTGCTCGTTCATGAGCTGCACGAAATTCTCGACCGTGCCGCCAACACCCTCGGCCAGTGCCACCGTGGCATCGTTGCCGGATTGCACGATCAAGCCCTTGATCAGGTCCTCGACCGGCACTTGCATCTTCGGGTCGATGAACATGCGCGAGCCCGGCATTTTCCACGCGCGTTCACTGACCGGCAGTGTCTGCGTGAGGCTGATCTTCTTCGCCTTGAGTGCATCGAATACGAGATAGGCCGACATGAGCTTGGTCAGCGATGCCGGCTCGACCGGGCTGTCGATGTCTTTTTGCGCAAGCAATTGATTGGCAGTCACGTCCAGCAGCAGATAGCTGCGCGCGGCCACCTCCGGAGGTACGGGCGCCTGGGCGGCGGCGAACATGCAGAACGATGCGGCAGCAGCCAGCATCAACGCGCGCAGCGCGACAGAAAAACGATTCATTGGGGGGTGCAGACAGACGGAAATCAGTCCGCGCGGAGATGGCGGACAACCAGATTCTTGAGGAGCGGCAATTGTCCGTGAAAGAAATGGCCGCCTCCAGGGATCACTGTGACAGGAAGTGACTGCGGACGCGCCCAGTCCATGAGATCCGACAGCGCCACGGTATCGTCGGCTTCTCCATGAACGACCAGCGTGCGTCCATGCGCTTCCACCGGCAGCGGGCCCGGCGGCACACGTGCGACGCTGGTAGCGATCAGCGCAACATTCGCGATCTCACGCTCGCTCCAGAGCGCCTGCAGCGCACGGATGGCCACGAATCCGCCGAATGAAAAACCGGCGATGGCGATCCGCCCTTCAGGTGCCGCCTGGGCGACCACTGCGCGGAAGTCCTCGGCCTCGCCCCGGCCCTCGTCGTGCACGCCTTCGCTTGCCCCGATACCGCGGAAGTTGAAACGCACAGCCGTCCAGCCGCTCGCCACGAAGGCACGGGCCAACGTCTGCACGACCTTGTTGTCCATCGTGCCGCCGAACAGCGGGTGCGGATGCGCGATCACCGCAACGCCGCGCGACGGCACTCCGTCGGCGGGACGGTCACGCTGTACCTCGATGACGCCGGCGGCGCCCGTCATTTGAAGCTTCTCGGTCTGCGAATTCATGGGTGCGGAAGAAGTGGCGACTGCCCGGCCTTCATGGATGACTGGCGCGCGGGAAGGTTCAGGAAATATCGGCGTCGCCGAATTCAGCGGCCCACATCCGGCGGCAGCCGGAGCCGCTCGACAGGACGTCCGTTCTTCAGATGCGATTCGACGATCTCGTCAATGTCGTCGCCATCCACGAAGGTGTACCAGACCTCTTCGGGATAGACCACGGCCACGGGACCGCCGGCGCAGCGGTCCAGGCATCCGGCCTTGTTCACGCGGACCTTGCCTGCGCCTGAAAGGCCGGCTTCCTTGACTTTCGACTTGCAACGATCGAACCCTTCCTGTGCGCCGTGCAAGGCACAGGAATCCTCGCCGTTCCTGCGCTCGTTCAGGCAGAAGAAGATGTGGCGGCTGTAGTAGCCGGTCGCGGCGGTCGGGTTGGAACTGGACATCGGAAGATTCTAGGATCGCGGTGAGCGACGTGAGAGCGCCACCAATACGTAGCCGAGCGTCGCGAAGGGCCAGAGCCAGCCCAGCCACTGCCCCAACCCGTGAAAACGAATGAACCGCCCTTGCTCCCACGTTGCAAGTGTCTGGGCGAAGTAGGCGCTTTCCGGCGCCTGATTCAATAGGCTCAGATGCACCACCAGCGCCAGCACCAGAAGTGCCGCGCAAAGGCGGCGCGGTGCTGCCAGCAGCAACGCTCCAACGACCAAGGCAGATGCAATCCCCACTTGCACCGGCAGGCTGAGCCACGCCCAGGCATGCTCGGGGCCATAGCTCAGTGCAGCTGACAGCGCACTGGCCGCGGCACCCACGGCAATCGTCATCGGCAACAACAACGCCCGACGCGCTGCCGAGCGCGTGACCAGAAAAACCAGCAGACAAGGCACCAGCGCCCCCAACATCACGCACAGCATTTCCACGCCTGGTACGAGGGGCTCCAACTCGAATTCGCGCATGGGCATCCAATCGATGAAAGGCGTATCGACCAGCCACTCGGCGACCCCCTCCTCAAGTCGCTCGAAGACCTGGCCAAGTCCGAAGGTGACGGCAGCCGGGAACATCAGCGCGGCCGGCCATAGCGCCAGCAGCACGAGCGCTCCGCGGGCGTCATCGACAAACCAATTCGATCGCGCGCGGCTCCAGCGCGCGACCGCGCCCCAATGCTCCAGTGCGGCAGCGATCGCCGCGCCGGCGAACGCGCCCAGGATGTTGAGCCCAAGATCCACATTGGACGGGATACGGGAAGGCAGATAAGTCTGGAGCGTCTCCATCGCCAGCGAAATCGCCGCGCCGATGAGCGTGGCTCGCAGCACGGCGCTCAGGCCGCCGCCCGGCTGCGTCCGCAGTATGGCAAGCGCTGACAGGAAGCCCAGTGGCATGTAGCCCGCGACGTTGATGCCGAAGTCGAAACCCGTCCAGTACTTGGGCCAGGACGCCGCCAGATAGGCCCAGGGCGCAATGCCTTGATCGCGCCAGTCGGTGAACGGATACAGGCTCGCGTAGACGATCAGCGCCGCATAGGCGAGCGCGAGCGGCAGGGCGGCTGACTTGTGCGTATTCACCGTGCGCTGCCCATCCGCTCAGAACGGTTTGACGACAACCAGAATCACGATGCCCAGCAACAGCAGCACCGGCAGTTCGTTGAACCAGCGATACCACCGATGGCTGCGCCGGTTGGCATTGGCGGCGAAGCGGCGCAGCAGCACCGCACACCCGTGGTGATAGCCCAACACCACCAGCACCAGCGCGAGCTTGGCGTGCATCCAGCCACTGCCCGGGCCGCGGCCGATGCCATAACCCAGCCAAAGCCACGCCCCGAGTGCAATGGCCGGCACGGCAAGAAAAGTGGTGAAGCGCAGCAGCTTGCGCGACATGAGCAGCAGGCGTTCGCGCTCGGCCACCGACTCCGGCGGCAC
>CAIQMJ010000615.1 GCA_903872875.1 uncultured Variovorax sp. | reverse complement strand
GCGCCGCCGATGCCGTAGCCTTCATAGCGGATCTCCTCGTAGTTCACGCCTTCGAGGTTGCCTGTCGCCTTGTCGATGTTGCGCTTGATGGTGTCGATCGGCAGGTTGACGGCCTTGGCCTTTTCCACCGCAAGCCTCAGCCGCGGATTGGCACCGAGGTCGCCGCCACCTGCGCGCGCCGCAACCATGATTTCACGGATTGCGCGCGTCCAGAGCTTGCCGCGCTTCTCGTCCTGCCGGCCTTTCCTGTGTTGAATATTCGCCCATTTGCTATGTCCGGCCATGGCTTTCCATCTCGCTGTCGTATGTTGTCTAACTCTTCCGAGTTTACTTCCGGTGCGCAGACGACCGGGCTTCGCCTACAAGGCGCCGGGTGGCAGTTGGTGATAATTCATGACGTATGCAATTGCTCTGGCAGCGCCTCTTCCCGGAACATCAACCGTTCAGAATGAATCTCGCAGCCATCTCGTCCCGTTCCGCGCAATCAGCGCAGGAATGCAGCGCCGCTCCCATCCGCCAACACCCGGCCGCTCGTGCGGCCCGAGTCCGGTGACGGCGCGCGATCAGCTTCCGATATCGCCGTTGCGCGTCCAGCGCATGCCGCTGTCCGGTAGCTTGCGGCTGGCGGATGCAGGCGCCCCGCCCTTCGGCGCATTCGGCTATGGCGATGCGGACGCCGGCGGATGGCTGTCCGGCGTGGATGCGCAGGTGCTGTCGCCCGGCGGCCCGGTCGCCGACGTCTGGCAGGCCGGCGGTGACATCGCCGTCGGTACCACGGGCGCGGCGCACTGGCGCAGCGACGGCCAGTGGCTGCTTGGCCGCATCGACCTGAACGAAGGTCCAGAGGCTCGGACGCTCGAAATCCTGGCGCATCGCGCTTACCAGGACCTGTTCCAGACGCTGAAAGACGCCGGCTGCCCGCATCTGTTGCGCATCTGGAACTACCTGCCGCGGATCAATGCCGATGGCGGCGGGCTCGAGCGCTACCGGCAGTTCAACCTCGGGCGCCAGCAGGCCTTTCTCGAGGCCGGCCAGGCGGCCTTCGACGGTGCGCCGGCCGCCTGCGCGCTCGGCATCCGCCAGGGTGCGCTCGGTATCCGCTTTCTTGCCGGCCAGCGTGCGCCACTGCCTATCGAGAACCCACGCCAGGTCTCGGCCTACCGTTACCCGTCCGCCTACGGGCCGCGCGCCCCCACGTTTTCACGGGCGGCCCTGGCCGAAATGGGTGGCGGCGACATCGCCCTGTTCATTTCCGGCACGGCGAGCATCGTCGGCCACGAGAGCGTGCACATCGGCGACGTCACCGCGCAGACCCAGGAGACGTTGCGCAACCTCGCCGCGGTGATCGGCGCCGCACGCCAGCGCACCGACGCACCTTTCGACGTCACGGCGCTCGATGCCGTGGTGTATGTACGGCATGCGGCCGACGCGCCCGCCGTGCGCCGGGTACTGGAAGCCGAACTCGGCGCTGAATCGCGGACCGTGCGCCAGGCCGTCTTCCTCGAAGCCGATGTCTGCCGGCAGGATCTGCTGGTCGAGATCGAAGCGCACGCCGTGGCGCCCGGCAGGCTGGACGCATGACGGCTCGCAGCGCGCCGCGCCGCGCACCGAAACTGCTGGCCGCGATCGTGCTGGCCGTACCGGTCTACGGCCTGCTGCTGGGGCTCGGGCTGGTGTCGCTCGGCTGGAACCTGCTGGCCGTGCTGCTGCGTCCGTTGCTGCCGGCCCGCTTCGGTCGAACGCTCGGGCGGCAGGTGATCTCCGGCGCCTACCGCTGCTTCTGGGCGGTGGCCTGCGCCACTGGCGCGATGCGCATCGACGACGGCTGCCTGGACGCCCTGCGCGACGAGCGCGGCCTGATCCTGATCGCGAACCATCCGACGATGCTCGACGCGCTGCTGCTCGTGGCACGGTTGCCACGCAGCGCCTGCATCATGAAGGCCGACCTGATGCGCAACGTCTTCCTTGGTGGCGGGGCGCGGCTGGCGCGCTACATCGCCAACGATTCGCCACGCACCATGATCAAGAACGCGGTGGACGATCTGCAGAACGGCGGCCAACTGGTGCTGTTTCCGGAAGGGACGCGCACGGTCAGCAAGCCGATCAACACCTTCCGGCCCGGTGTCACGCTGATCGCCAAGCGCGCGCAGGTGCCGATCCAGACCGTCTTCATCGACACCGACACGCAGTACCTGGGCAAGGGCTGGCCGCTCTGGCGTGTGCCCGCTCTGCCGCTGGTGTTCCGGCTGCGGCTCGGCCAGCGCTTCGCGCCCTCGCAGGACAGCGACGCGCTGCTGCGCCAGCTCGAACAGTACTTTCGCCACCAGATGGAACAGCGCGCCCCCGACGCGCAGCCCGCATGCCAGTCGACTCGCGCACCCACCTTGTCCTGATCCCCAGCTACAACACGGGCGAACGCGTGTTCTCGACCGTCGCGGCCGCGCGCGCGGCTTGGAGCCCCGTCTGGGTCGTGATCGACGGCAGCACCGACGGCACCGGCGAGCGGTTGCAGCAGATGGCCGCGCACGACCCGGGCCTGCGCGTCTTCGTGCTGCCGCAGAACCAGGGGAAGGGCGCCGCCGTGCTGCACGGCCTGCGAATGGCACGCGACGCCGGCTTCACGCATGCGCTGACGATGGATTCGGACGGCCAGCATCCGGCCGACCTGATCCCGGCCTTCATGCAGGCGTCGATCGCACGTCCGGACACCATGGTCCTCGGCCGGCCGGTGTTCGACGCCAGCGCGCCGCTGCTGCGTGTGCGCGGCCGCCGCGTCTCCAACGGCTGGACCCAGCTCGAAACGCTGTTCGCCGGCATCGGCGATTCGCTCTACGGCTTCCGCGTGTACCCGATCGCCCCGCTGATCGCAGTGATGGCGGCCCAGCCCTGGATGCGCCGATTCGACTTCGACACCGAGGCCGTGGTCCGGCTGGCCTGGCGCGGCGTCAAGCCCCTCAACATCGATGCACCGGTCAAGTACCTGAGTGCCGAAGAAGGCGGCGTCTCGCATTTCCGGTACGGCCGGGACAACGTGCTGCTGACCTGGATGCATACGCGGCTGATGGTCGAATTCGTGCTGCGACTGCCCGCCCTCGCCTGGCGGCGCGCGCGCCGGCTTCCGCCCTTCCAGCCCTGACGGTCGCCAATGGTCGTCGCCCTCACGCCGCGCTGGACCGCCGAGATCGGCCGGCGCATGCGCCGATTCTTTCCGCTCAAGGTCATCGGCACCACAGTCTTCACCAGCCTCTTCTTCATCGCCTATTTCCAGTTGCTGCGCCATCCGGCCTATCCGGTGACGGTGATGCCGCTGACGGCTCTCGACCGGCTGATCCCTTTTCAGCCGAACGCGCTGTTCGCCTATCTGTCGCTGTGGCTGTATATCGGCGTCGGCCCGGGTCTGACGCTGACTTTTCGCGAACTCGTCGTCTACGGCGCCTGGATCAGTGCGATGTGCCTGGCTGGCCTCGGCATCTTCTACGCCTGGCCGACGGCGGTGCCGCCGCTGCTGATCGACGTGTCGGGCTATGCCGGTTTCGCGATGCTGCAGGGCGTGGATGCGGCGGGCAACGCCTGCCCGTCGATGCACGTCGCCGCTGCGATGTTCACGGTGATCCGGGTGGAACAGGTGCTGCGCGACGCCCGCACGCCGGTCGCGCTGCGGCTGCTGAACCTGCTGTGGTTCGCGGCCATCGCCTGGTCGACGCTGGCGGTCAAGCAGCACGTGGTGCTCGATGCGGTGGCCGGTGCCCTGCTTGGCATCGCTTTTGCGTTGCCGTCGCTGCATTGGCGGCCCCGCAGCGGAACCGAGCTCTGGCCCTTTACGCAGATATCATCGACCGAGGGACCCAAGAAGGAGGGCATTGCGCCATGAGTACGCTCGCAGAATTACAGGATCTGATCCACCAGAAGTACGGCATCGCGCCCGAGGAGCTCGACCCCCAGGCGTCCATGCGCGAAAAGGGCATGGACTCTCTGGCCCTGGCCGAATTCGTCTTCGCGATCGAGGACCACTTCAAGATCGAAGTGCCCGACGACAACCCGAACATCGACACGCTGGCCGAGCTTGCAGCCCTGGTGGACAAGGCGCGGCTGGCCAAGGTGGCGTGAGCCTTCCGGGCATGCGGGACATGCGGAATGCGCAGGATCTGCGCGAAGTGGCTGTCACCGGCCTGGGCCTGATCGCGCCGCATGGCCACAGTCCCGATGCGCTGTTCGATGCGCTGATGCGCGGCGAGTCCGCGATCCGCGCGGTCTTTCCGGACCTGCCGAAGCCGGCCGCGGCCGCGACCGTGGACTTCGATCCCGCACCCTGGTTCACCAAGCTGCAGCTTGCCGGTGTCGACCGGGTGAGCCAACTGGCCGTGGCCGCAGCCGATCTCGCATTGCGCGACGCGGGCTTCGCGGAAGGGCACGCACGCAGCGCCATCGGCCCGGAGCGCATCGGCATCTTCGTCGGCTGCGGCATGGGTGGCGCCGGCGCACTCGAGGCCGCCTACCGCGGCGGTGGCCGCGTACCACCGTTGACCATCCCGGCCTTCATGCCCAATGCGCCCGCCTCGCACGTCGCGATGCGCCAGGGCGCGCATGGCCCGGTGCTGACCTATTCGGTGGCCTGCGCCTCGTCATCCCTCGCGATCGCCGAGGCGGCCAAGGCCGTGCAGCGCGGCGACGTCGACCTCGCCATCGCGGGCGGCAGCGAAGCGCTGATCGTGCCCGGCGTCGTGCTCGCCTGGCAGGCGATGCAGACGCTCGCCGGCTTCGCCGCCGGCGAAGCGGCGACTTCCGTGCGCCCTTTCGCCGGTGACCGCAGCGGGTTCGCGCTCGGCGAAGGCTCTGCCTTTCTGGTGCTCGAATCCGCCGGCCGCGCACGCGATCGCGGTGCACGACGCTACGCCACCCTCGCCGGCTGGGGCAGCAGCTGCGACGCGACCCATCTCACCAAGCCCGACGTGGAAGGCCAGGCGCGCGCCTTGCGCCAGGCGCTGCGCCAGGCCGGTTTGAAGCCACGCGATGTCGGCTATTGCAACGCCCACGGCACGGCAACGCGCATCGGCGACGTGGTCGAGCGCGACGCGCTGTCGACCGTCTGGGGCGATGCGCTCGACACCCTGCACGTGAGTTCGACCAAGGCGCTGCACGGCCACCTGCTGGGCGCCGCGGGCGCGCTCGAGGCGGTGGTTACCGTGCTGGCGCTGCACCGGCGCCAACTGCCGCCGAACGCACATTGCAGCATCGCCGACCCGGCTTGCGCGCTGAATCTCGTACCGAGCGGCGGCATCGATGCGCCGCATCTGGAAGCCGCCATCAGCAGCTCGTTCGCCTTCGGCGGGACGAACTCGGTGCTGCTGTTCAAGCAGGGCGGCTGAGGCCTACGCCGACGCCTGCAGCAGCGAACGCAGCCACAGGTGTGCCTGGTCGCTGCCCAGGTGCGAGGGCCATTGCATGCACCAGACCATGCTCGGGAATTCCACCGGCAGCGGCAGGATGCGCAGCGGCAGGTAGGCCGCGAACATGTTGGCCAGCCGGGTGTGCATCGTCGCAACGCGGTCGGTGCCGATCACCAGCAGCGGCAGCGTGTTGAAGTTGTTGGTCGTCACCTCGATCCGCCGCGACAGCGCGCTGGTCTGCAGGAACCACTGTTCCAGGCTCGGGTGCCGGCGGTGCCCGAACTGCGTGGTCACGTGGCCGAGCGCCATGTACTGGTCGAGGCTCAGTGTGTTGCCGACCAATGCGTTCTCGTTCCACACCACGCAGCTGTAGGTTTCCTCATAGAGCGGCGTGCGCGGATGGTGGGCCGAGGTGTACTGCGTCGGCATGATCAGGATGTCGATCTCGCCGCGATCCACCGACTCCTCCACCTCGTCGCCCGGAACGACGATCTCCAGCGTGATGCCCGGCGCCACGCGATAGGCTCTGCGCGACGCCTCGGCGATCAACACGCTGATCGGGTAGTCGGACGCCATGATCCGGAAATGCCGCGTCGACGTCGCCGGGTCGAACTGCGGCTGCACCGCGATCGTCGACTGGATGCGCAGCAGCACGTCGCGCACCGCGCCTTCCAGGCCGCGAGCCATCGGCGTCGCGACCATCGTGCGCCCGACCTGGATCAGCAGCTCGTCCCCGAAATAGTCGCGCAGCCGCGCCAGCACGCCGCTGGTCGCGGACTGGCTCAGGTTGATGCGCCGGGCGGCACGGGTGATGTTTTTCTCGGCGAGCAGTGCGTCCAGCGCCACCAGCAGGTTCAGGTCGAGCTTGTTGAAGCGCATCGCGATCCGTCCTTGAACTATCCACGAAACAGATTCATGGCATCGTAAAAATCGATTTTACAGATGCATGGTCGCTGCCTACGATCCACCCCATCGAGCAATGACACCAGACCGGGCAACCGGCGACCTGGAGGAGACATGACAGATTTCGAGATGACGGCGCCCTTCGCGCTGGGTACTTTTTCGTCCGCTGGCGGCGAGCGCTTCGCGGCCGTGGTCGTCGGCGATTCGGCCATCGCGGTGCGGCACCTGGCGCCGCTGTGCGAACGGGTCGGACGCCCGCTGCCGGCGCGGGCGCTGCGCCTGGAGTCCGTGTTCGGCCTGCTCGAAGACTGGGCTGCCGGCTTCGCCGCGCTGGATGCGGCGCTTCATCTGCATGCGGAAGACGCCGCAGCGCGGAACTCGCTGCTTGCGCACTGGCAACCGGTCGGCGGTCTGCGGATGCATCCCCCGGTCGACCTGCCGCGCCAGATCATGTGCACCGGGGCCAACTACTTCAAGCACGTGGTCGACCTGATCGTCGACCAGGGGCCGGGCGCCAATCCGGACACCGAGGGCCTCGACCCTGAGCAACTGCGCGCCCATGCCCATGCCGTGATGACCGAGCGCTCTCAGACCGGCACCCCCTACGCCTTCGCCAAGGCGATCTCGGCGGTGACCGGCCCGTTCGACCCGATCGTGCTGCCCGCCATCGCGCAGAAGCCCGACTGGGAACTGGAACTCGGCGTGGTCATCAGCCGGGCCGCGCGCAACGTGCGGCGCGAGGACGCGTTGTCGTACATCGCCGGCTACACCGTGGTCAACGACGTGACGGCGCGCGACCTCGTGTACGTCAGGGAGCCCAAGGCGCTCGGCACCGACTGGGTCTCGGCCAAGAGCGCGCCGACCTTCCTGCCGATGGGCCCGTATCTGGTGCCGGCCGCCTTCGTGAAGAACCCGCAGGACCTGCGCATCCAGCTCAAGCTGAACGGCCAGGTGATGCAGGACGAAAGCACGTCCGACATGATCTTCGACGTCGCGCGGCAGATCGAGCACATCTCGAGCCGCATCCAGCTGCTCCCGGGCGACCTGATCTGCACCGGGTCGCCGGCCGGCAACGGCACGCACTACAAGCGCTTCCTGCGCGCGGGCGACGTGGTCGAAGGCGCGATCACCGGGCTCGGCGTGCAGCGCAACGTCTGCCAGGACGAAGCCGAAACCCAAACGCGGAGCGCCTGACCATGCTCCACACCTGCACGGCGGCCTGCGCTCCAGGCCGCGGGGCGATGCTTCGCCCGCTTACCGGTGAACGCCGCCCTTTCACTGTCGACCTGCATGCCCACACGCTGACGCCCGCCGTCGAGGCGCTGGTCGCCGACCGGCCGCAGAAACAGGCCGAGCCCGAGATGATGCGGCGCACGCAAGGCGAGGCTTCGGTGGCCCACAACCTGGCGCACATGCTGCCGCCCGCGTTCCGCAAGATGACCACGCTGGACGAACGGCTGCGGGACATGGATGCGATGGGCGTCGACGTGCAGGTGCTGAGCCCGTCGCCGACCCAGTACTACTACTGGGCCGACCCGGACCTCGCGCAGTCGGTGGTGCGGCTGCAGAACGAGCACATCGCCGCGCAGTGCGCGCTGCATCCGCAACGGCTCGCCGGCCTGGGCACGGTGGCGCTGCAGCATCCGGCGCTCGCCGTGCAGCAGCTGGACCACCTGGTTCGCACGCTCGGCTTGCGCGGCATCGAGGTGTCGTCGAGCGTCAACGGGCTCGAGCTGGCGGATGCGGCCTTCGAACCAGTCTGGGCCAAGGCCGAGGAATTGGGCGCGCTGGTGTTCATCCATCCGCTGGGCAGCTCGCTGGGCGAACGCACGCGTCGCCACTACCTCGCGAACACGATCGGCCAGCCGCTCGAAACCACGGTCGCGCTGTCCGAACTGATCTTCGGCGGCGTGCTCGACCGCTACCCGGGCCTGCGCATCGTCGCGGCGCACGGCGGCGGCTACCTGCCGGCCTACTTCGGCCGCAGCGACCACGCGCACCGCGTGCGGCCCGAGGCCGCGCAGATGCTGCATGCACCGCGCGACTACCTGCGCCGCATCTGGTTCGACACGCTGGTCTACGAGCCCGAGATCCTGGCGCACCTGGTCGAGGTGGTCGGCGTGTCGCAATTGCTGATCGGCACCGACTACCCCTTCGACATGGGCTCCTACGACCCCCACGGCCTGCTGGCCGCGACCACTTCACTGAGCGACGACGACCGCGCCCGCATCCTGGGCCTCAACGCCGCTGCGTTGCTCGGCCTTTCCGTTCCTGCCACCACCGACACACCATGACCCGAGCCTCCAACCCCCTGCGCGACTGGCGGGTCGACCGCGACGCCATACGCCACATCGGCCACGACCTGCAGCGCCCCGAATGCATCCTGGCCGAGCGTGACGGCACGCTGTGGGCGGCCGACGCACGCGGCGGTGCGATGCGCATCGCGCCGGACGGCACGCAGACGCTGATCACGCCACGCGTCGAGCGCCAGCAGGCCGAAGCGGTATCGGCCTCCTTCGACGACCGCTACGTGCAGGCCCAGGGCTCGCTGCCCAACGGCATGTGCTTCCTGGCCAACGGCGACATCCTGATCGCGAACTGGGGCACCGACCACGTCGAGGTGATGTCGCGCGACGGCCAGTTGCGCACGCTGTTCACCGGGATCGACGGCCGGCCGATGGGCAAGACCAACTTCGTCGCCCGCGATTCGAAAGGACGCGTCTGGCTCACCGTGACCACGCGCATGCAGCCGTGGACCGGCTCGATCAACGCCGGCGTGCTCGACGGCTACGTCGCCCTGATCGACGAGCGCGGCATCCGCATCGTGGCCGATGGCTTCGGCGGCACGAACGAGGTGCGGCTCGACGCGAACGAGGAATGGCTCTACGTGGTCGAGAGCAACGCGCGCCGCATCTCGCGCCTGCGCATCCGGCCCGATGGTTCACTGGGCGATCGCGAGGTCTACGGCCCGTACCACCTGCCCGGCTTTCCGGACGGCTTTGCGTTCGACGCCTGGGGCAACCTCTGGGTCACGCTGATCATGAGCGACCAGCTCGTGGCCATCACGCCCGACGGCGAACTGCTCACGCTGCTGGACGACTCGAACCCCGCGGCCACCGCCGAGCTCAACCGCCACTACGCGGCACGCACGCTCACGCCCGAGATCATGGCGGCCACGCACGGCACGCTCGCACCGTGGATGGCGAGCCTGACCTTCGGCGGGCCCGACCTGCGGACCGTGTATCTGGGCAGCCTGCGCGGCACGACCATCCCGCACTTCCAGTCGCCCGTCGCCGGACTGCCGCCGGTGCACTGGAACGAGCGATGAGCGCCCTGCCCTCGCAACGGATGCCCGCGATGCACACGCTGTTCGATCTGCACGGCAAGGTCGCCCTGGTCACCGGCGCCACGCGCGGCATCGGCCTGGCCGTGGCGCGCGCGCTTGGCGAAGCCGGTGCGGCGGTCGTGGTCTCCAGCGAGAACGCCGCCGATTGCGAAGCCGTCGCTCGTCAGCTCTGCGCCGACGGGCTCGACGCCCTCGGCATCGCCTGCGACGCATCGTCCGAAGCGCAGGTCGACGCGCTCGCCGAGCAGGCGCAGGCCTGGCGTGGCCGCATCGACGTGCTGGTCTGCAACTCCGGCATTGCGCCGCACCTCGGCCCGCTCGCCAGCGCCAGCGCCGAATTGGTCGCCGCGGAGATGTGCCCGTTTTGCTCGCGAAAGACGACCTTGATGCGCGCGTCCTCGCGCGCGTACCGCTCCAGCAGCGGCCGGACGTGCGGCTCGCTGGAGGCGTCGTCGGCGATGCACAGTTCCCAATGCGGGTAGAGCTGGTCGAGCACCGTGTCGATGGCGCGGCGCAGATAGAGATCGGGCGGGTTGTAGACCGGCATCACGATGGAGATCAGCGGCGGCTCCGCCATCCGCCCGACATGGGCGGCGATGGCCTTGCGGTCGC
>CAIQMJ010000614.1 GCA_903872875.1 uncultured Variovorax sp. | reverse complement strand
ATTCGACGCCGGGCTGAGCACCCAACTGCATAGGGTGGGGAAATTTACTTCGGCCAATCTGGGGAAATATGCAGCGGCGTTGACACCTATGCCGAGGAGTTTCTGAAGTCTCGTGGTAAGTCTGATTACTGGTCGATGGTCGCGGACTCCGAATTCGCGTTCAAGAAGATCGTAGCCGCCAGGGGCAAGATTTCTAGCGTCGGAAAGCAGCAGATATTCAAGGAGGCGGCTTTCATTCTTATCGAGAAACCTGAGGAAGCCGGGAGCCGTCTGTACGAGGCAATCCCCGCGGTACTTGAAAGTATTGAGGAGGTCCGGACCAAGCTGCTAGAAACCTTCAAGGTCGAGCCCTCCAAGCCCCCGCAAGATGACCTCGCGGAGCTCTTCGGTGGCGTACCACCTGCTGCGGGCGAGGACGCCAGAGACTTGCCTCTGGCCCAGGAGATCCAGAAAGCAGAGAACGTGGATGCTGCGCGCAAGATCATCGTGGAGGTGATCGAGAGCCAGAAACAGCTTCAGAAGGATGCGAAGAGCGCTAACTACCTCTTGGACTGCTGTGCCAAGGCTCAAGCAGCACTAGCTGCTGCAGTGAAGGAAGGCCTCAGGCCTGAGTCTAAGCTTGATGGCGTTTTCAAGCAGCTAGACGCCGTCCAAGCTCAGTCCGACAAGATTCGAGCTTACGTAGAGCAGCATGCTAAACATTGACTATAGGGATGCTGATCGCCGGGCGGTGCTCACATGGGCGACTGCTGACGAGTCATCCCCGTGGTTCGATGTCATCAGGCGGCTGATCCTCGACGCAACCGACGACGCGAAGCAAGAGGCAGCATTCGCACTCTCCTTGCCCTGGTGGAACTTCATCGCTCTGCGAAATCGCTTTGGCGAGATTTGTGCTGGCTACCAACTTGTGCCGGGCAGCACCCTAGGCGTGAGCCAGAAGGCGGCCGAGCTGCTACGGCAATCGCGCCGTGCTAGTGACGGCTATCAGCTGGCCATGCAAGCCCATGCTGTGGATGAGCAGCAGCTTCGCTCTAAGCTTCAACAGCTGGGTTTCAATCGCACTCTTACCGAAAAGCAGGTACGTAACGTCGGTCGCATCGCCGCTATCCCAGCGGGAGCTACGTTCTCGGTTCCTGGTGCGGGCAAAACCACCGAGGCGCTAGCCACTTTTTTTTATCGCGCCAATGATGATGAACGTCTGTTGGTGATCGCTCCAAAGAATGCTTTTGCAGCATGGGATGAGCAGATCGAGGATTGCATGCCTCACTTGCAAACCAAATTCACACGGCTTCGTGGCGGCAAGGAGAAGATCGCAAAGCTGCTCGACGATGACCCGCGCTGGATGTTAATTACCTACCAGCAGCTCGCTCGTGTCCCTGATTTGATATCCGCTCATATTGCCCAGCATAAGACTCACGTGTTCTTAGACGAGAGCCACCGTATAAAAAGCGGAGTTGGCAAACAGACGGCTCGTGCTGCTCTCGGGTTGGCCCATCTGCCTGTGGGCAAGCTGATCATGTCAGGCACGCCCATGCCCCAGGCCATCGAAGATCTAATTCCGCAGTTCGCGTTTCTCTATCCTGAGATACCTGCCAATGCAGACAACGTTGTGGAACTTGTCAAGCCGATCTACGTGCGTACCAACAAGGCAGAGCTAGGCTTGCCGGCTGTTGATCGGGTGATGGCACAGCTTCCGATGGCCCCCCTGCAGAGTGAGCTCTACAAGCTCATGAAGTTCGAGGTGTCCCGCGAAGCAGCCACGGCCCTAAATACTCGCAGCAAGCAAGCCTTCCGAAGCCTGGGCCGTTCAGTTGCGAGGCTTTTGCAGTTCGTCTCGAATCCTGCCCTCTTGTCTTCCGAAATCAGTTTCGCTCATCCCGATTTGTTGGCAGCGGTCCTGGCGGAAGGCGATGGCCCCAAGCTCAAATACGTTCTGAAGAAAGCAAGGCAGCTTGCCCGCGAGGGGCACAAGGTGCTCATCTGGTCATCGTTCGTGAGGAACGTGGAGTACATCGCACAGCGACTAGCGGACCTGGGTGCCGTCTATATTCATGGTGGCGTTGATGCCGGCGAAGAAGACGATGATGAAACCCGAGAGGGAAAGATTAAGCTCTTTCACGATGATCCCAATGTGCGGGTCATGGTCGCGAATCCAGCCGCTGCCAGTGAAGGCGTGAGCCTGCACCGAGTGTGCCATCACGCCATTTATTTGGATCGTACGTTCAACGCTGCGCACTATTTGCAGTCCGAAGACCGCATCCACCGCTTTGGCCTGCCCCCCGATCAAAAGACCAGCATCGAAATTGTGGAATGCCTAGATTCGGTGGATGAGACTGTTCGGATGCGATTGGGTTTAAAGATTGGGGCAATGGCTGAGGCTTTGGAGGACTCATCTCTTCGCCCTGATCCCATTGCGTTGGATCCAACTGATATTGAGGACTACGAGTACTACAGCACAGGCCTTTCGCCAGACGACATTGAGGCCCTGCTCAAAGATATAAATGGTGGGCAGTGGTGACGGCCTTCTCCCCTGGGCTTGCACAAGGGTGCTTTGAGCTGATGGGCCTTGCCACAAGGCAGAAATTGACCTTCGCAGAGATTAAGAGTTCGTTCGCATACCTTGGCAGCTTGCCCTCGGAAAAAGTCGTGGAGACAGTCCAAGCTCTTGGCTGGTTGCAGGTGAACGTGCGAGGACATGCAGAGTTGACACCTCGGGGTACACGCCTTCTTTCGACTGTGAGCTACGAAGCCCAGCTACGGCAAGCCCTACTCGATTACATCGACATTGAACATCCAAGCTGGGTGCAGAACGCGAGCTTTGGACGCAGTCGCGTCATAAACTTCGCAGGCAGTCAAATTGCTCAGGTCTTCGTAGAGGCCGGTCTCGCGAATGGAACGAGTGAAGATGTCGTAGCCTTCTGGGATGTCTTGGCTGCGCGTGCGAGAGGACAACGCGACAACAAGCTAACTCAGATCGGCCGCCTTGGTGAGCGTTTGACAATAGCCTTCGAAACCCGGCGGACGGGCCGGAGGCCCACTTGGGTGGCTGTCGATAACAATGCTGATGGCTACGATGTGCTCTCCGTAGTGGACGCCCTAGACTCGAAGCAACTCACGATTGAAGTAAAAACTTCAACTTTAGGGGCATCCGGTTTTGCCGTGCTCACGCGCAACGAATGGGATATGGCGATGGAATCTGAGGCGCACGTTTTTCACCTTTGGAGCCTGCGAGATCGAGCCGAACCCAAACTTGCCGTCGTTAGCAATGAAAGCATGCTGGCACACATGCCCTTTGATCGAGGCCATGGTTTGTGGGACGGTGCGAAAATTCCATTCGCTGCATTTGCCGACACATTTGAGTTGACCCCACTCTCCGATGCTTCGAGCCTCGGAAGTGATTCATAACGGGCTGGGAAGCTTGCGCCGGGCCAACGGGCGAGTGTTGTACTTTGGCAGCGTGACATCCGACCCGTTCGCTATGTAGAGGCAAGCCCCAGGGAAGACAAAGGCCCGCCCCGAGGGAACGGGCGCGCTATTCCGAGTCCACGTGTACTGCGTGATGGAGATTCCCTTTTCTTGCTCCTGATTGAGTTGAGCGGCGATGCTTTCCTGGTGAACAATTTGGCTGAGCTGATGCGGGAGGGGCTGCCGGCGGTAAAAATTGAAGCATGAAATTCTCAGAACTTCGTCCACGCCTTACGCGCGCCCTCACGGGCTTCTCGACCGGAAGCGAGAGCCCTCACCGACTTTCACAAACGCGCCTTGATCGCGACCGATTTCCTGTCCCGGAGATGCTTCTGATCCTTCTCCGTGACGTTATGGGGTTCCGATGGGCTGGAGTAGGCGAAAAGGTGCGATGGACGGTTTACTTCGATGTGGCCAGTCAGTCTTACGCGGTTGAGCTTGCCAAATTTGGCCTGCGCTTTTACTACCCCGAGGGCCAACATGCCTCCGTGGCACGCGTACTTGGGCAGCTTGAGGCCGCGCTGGGAAAACTCGAGAGATCGCTGGAGGCGTATGCGAAGGGGCGCGTCCAGTCAGGAGACGTGACGATCGCCAATCGGTCGAGCTCGTTCCAAGATAGATACCAGTTCTTCAGGGGGAAGGCTCAAGCTGCTTACCGTGCGGCGGAGCGGCCGCCACGTCGGCGGAAGGCTGCCGAGACAGCAGGCGAAGGGATCATGTCGGCGTTGCTCGAAGCGGCGGGTAAGCAGATGAGCAAACAAGGCGAAGGCTTTTACTACTCGGTGGCGATGATCGATGCCTACTTTAGCTACTTGGAACACCAACTGGTTTTGCTGAGGGCGTTTCTGGGGACGGCGCTAGGTGAGACAACGGTCGTCGATGTGCTCTCGGCGCGGTGGGATGACAAGCTCAAGCTCGTTCTCGGTGAAGATTCGGCAGCTCAGAAGGATTTGGTTGGTGACATGCGGCGGTTGAAAGAGCGAATCCGAAATCCTTTCGCACACGGAGGTGTCGAGAACGACGGTGGGCAAAAAGTGAATCCGATAACATACGAGGTAAGATCATGGAGTAATCAAACCACTCCGGATTACGATTGGGATTCCACATCATGTTTTACGGACAAATCAGCCACCCTCAGCCCCT
>CAIQMJ010000613.1 GCA_903872875.1 uncultured Variovorax sp. | reverse complement strand
CGGCTGATGCTGACCGGCGACGACATCTACCTGCAGGAGCACCCGGAAGTCGGCCAGTCGACCTACGACCACCACATCGACGGCAGCGGCCGCGCGTACAGCTCGTGGCTGCGGCCGGTGCTCAACATGCGCCCGCGCTCGCAGCCCGGCAACCTGGCCATCGACACCCACTTCATCGACTGGCTCGAAGAGAAGGGCATCGACTACGACCTGGTGACCGACGTCGAACTCGACCGCCAGGGCGTGGGCGCCATCGCGGGCTATCCGGTGCTCGCGACGCTGTCACATCCCGAGTACTACAGCGAAGCGATGATGAACGGGATCATGGCCTACCAGAACGGCGGTGGCCGTCACCTGGCGCTGGGTGCCAACGGTTTCTACTGGCGCTGCGCCTTCCATCCGAAGGCGCCGGCGGCGGTCGAAGTCCGGCGCGGGATGGCTGGCACGCGCACCTGGGAATCGCAGCCGGGCGAAGTCCACCTTGCCGGCACCGGCGAGCCTGGCGCGCTGTGGCGCCACAGCGGCTTCGCGCCGCAGAAGCTCATCGGCGTCGGCTTTGCCGCGATGGTCTACGACCATGCGGGCTACTACATGCTGACGCCCGGCAGCACCAACCCGCGTGTCGCCTTCGCGGTCGAGGGCATCCGCGCGGACGAGCGCATCGGCGACTTCGGCGTGCGCATCGGCGGCGCGGTGGGCATCGAGATCGACCGCTTCGACGTCGGCCTGGGCTCGCCGCCGCACGCGGTGATGCTCGCGACATCGCACGGGCTCGGCCCGGGTGCGCTGCCGACGCCCGAGGAGTACCGCACGACGGTGCACGGCCTCGACGGCGAGCAGAACGCGCTGGTGCGCGCCGACGTGGTGTTCTTCGAGACCGCGAAGGGCGGCGCGGTGTTCTCGACCGGCTCGATCTCGTACGTGCTCTCGCTGAGCCACAACGGGTACGACAACAACGTGAGCCGCCTCACCGAGAACGTGCTGCGGCGCTTTCTCGACCCGGTGCCTTTCGAGATGCCGGCATGAATGGCACAGCGGGTGTGACCATGGCGGTCCGGGAAGACTGGCAGCGGCACGACCGTCTCGGATTGCCCGAAGCGGAGCTGCGGCAGGTCGCGCATGCATTGCGCCGCGCCGTCATCGAACTCGTGCGCAAGCACGGCCAGGGCTATGTGCAGCAGGGGCTGGGCGCAGCGGAGATCTTCGCGAGCCTTTACTTCCACGAGGCACGGATCGACCCGTCCGATCCGCGCTGGGATGCACGCGACCGCTGCATCCTGTCGACGGCGCACAACTCGGCGCTGTTCCATGCGGTACTGGCGCTGCGCGGCATGATCCCGGTCGCCGCGCTCGAAGGCTATGTCCAGGACGGTTCGCCGCTGGAAATCAACGTGTCCGAGCGCCTCGGCCCGGTGGTCGAAGGCACCTTCGGATCGCTGGGGCAGGGCCTCTCGGTGGCGGCGGGCATGGCACTCGCGTCGCGCATCCGCGGCGTGCCCTATCGCGTGAACGTGGTGCTGGGCGACGGCGAACTGGAGGAGGGCCAGGTCTGGGAGGCCGCGATGTTCGCCGGCTCCACCGGGCTGCACAACCTCTGCGTGGTGCTCGACCTGAACTGGATGCAGGTCGAAGGCCACACCGACAGCGTGCTGCGGCTGAACCCGATCGCCGACAAATGGCGGGCCTTCAACTGGCAGGTGATCGAGGTCGACGGCCACGACATCGGCGCGCTGCTTGCGGCGTTTGCGCAGGCGCGCGGGCAGACCGAGCGGCCGACCATGGTCATCGCGACCACCGTGCCGGGCAAGGGCGTGCGCGCGCTCGAAGGCGTGATCAGCCACAACGCCAAGCTGCCGGCCGATGTCGCCGACGCCGCATTGCGCGAGCTGGGAGCCACCGCATGAGCAAGTCGACCGCATTGGACGTGAGCGACTTCACGCAGGGCGGCGCGCACACGCCGGCCGCCAGCGCCAGAGCAGTCATTCCGCGCTATTACGGCGAGGCCTTGCTCGAACTCGCGCGCGAGCGGCCCGAGATCGTCTGCCTCTCTGCCGACCTCACCGCATCGACCGAGACCGACCTGTTCCGCGACGCCTTTCCGGACCGCTTCGTGATGCCCGGCATCGCCGAGGCCAACATGGTCGGACTGGCGGGCGGCCTGGCGCGCAGCGGGCTGCAGGCCTGGGTCCACACCTTCTGCGTCTTCGCGACGCGCCGTCCCTTCGACCAGGTCGCGATGCAGGTGGCGTACCCGCGCTGCGACGTCAAGATCGTCGGCTTCCTGCCGGGGCTGTCGACCATCCTCGGCGTCAGCCACCAGGCGATCGACGACGTGGCCCTGATGCGTGCACTGCCGAACATGACGGTGATCGAGCCCTCGGGGCCGGCGCAGGTGCCCGCCGCGGTGCGCGCAGCGGCGAACCACCGCGGGCCGGTGTACCTGCGCATGCTGCGTGCGCCGGAGGCACTGGCGCCGGGCACGCCCTGGGAGCCTCTCGAGATCGGCCGCATCCAGCTGCTGGCCGAGGGCCGCGACGCACTCATCGTTGCGAGCGGCCTGGCGGTCGCACCTGCAACGCAGGCGCTGCAACTGCTGAAGACGCGCGGCATCGACGTCGGGCTGGCCAATGCCCACACGATCAAGCCCCTCGACGAGCGCTTCCTGCGCGAGCAGGCGCGCCGCCATCGGCTCATCGTTACCGTGGAGAACCACTCCATCGTCGGCGGCCTGGGTTCCGCCGTGGCCGAGGTCCTGGCGGAGGCCGGCAGCGGCGCGCGGCTGCTCCGGCTGGGCGTGCGCGACTGCTTTGCCGAAGGCGCCTCGATGCCCTATCTGTTCGAACGACACGGCCTCTCTGCGCCGCGCATCGCCGATGCGCTGCAGCAGGCACTGGGAGACATCACGCCATGAAGATCACCGGCAAGACGAAGATCCTTTTCATGCTGGCCGACCCGGTCGGCCACGTGGTGGGCTCGCACATGCTCAACCAGCGCTTCCTGGCGGAGGGCCACGACGTCGCGGTGTCGCCGCTGCACGTGGCGCCCGGCGATCTCGCGACAGTGGTGGATGCCATTCGCCGCATGCGCAATGTCGCGGGCTTCGGCGTGACCATTCCGCACAAGATCGACGTGGTTCGCCTGCTCGACGAAACGACCGGGCGCGCGGCGCGCATCGGCTCCGTCAACTTCGTACGGCGCGAGGCCGACGGCCGGCTGGTGGGCGACAACCTGGACGGCGCCGGCTTCGTCGACGGCTTGCGGCACAGCGGCATCACGCTGCGCGGGCGGCGTGTCCTTCAGCTGGGTGCCGGTGGTGCCGGGCGGGCCGTCGCATTCGCGATCGCGCAAGCGGGTGCCGCTGCGCTGGTCGTGCACAACCGCGACAACGCCAAGGCGGCGTCGCTGGCGGCAGACGTGGCGAGGGCGTATCCGGACTGCGCATCCGAGGCCGGGCCGAACGACCCGCGTGGCTTCGATGTCGTCGTCAATACGACGTCGCTGGGCATGCGCACGCAGGACGCACTGCCGTTGCGGCTCGACGGGCTGTCGGCGCAGACGGACGTTGCCGAGATCATCATGTCGCCCGAGATCACGCCCCTGCTGGCGGCCGCACAGGCGCTCGGCTGCCGTATCGGATTGGGCAAGTACATGCTCGAGGAGCAGTACAAGCTGGTCAAGGAACTGCTGCGGCTGTCGTGAGTCACCCGGCGACGGGCGGATAGCCGACGCCGTCGAGCCCCGGCACCACGACCTTCCGCGGGTCGTTGCCGCAGCCCTGCAGCTGGTCCGCCGCGTAGTCGGTCACGCAACCTGCGAGCAATTGCCGCGGGTCTTCGAGGATCACGCGCATGCGGGTGTTGAGCGCGCGCCAGTCATCGGGGTTGTCGATCGCGGGCATGTCGCTGACCTCGGTGGTGTCGGGTTGCAACACGGGTCGGCCGCCGCGGCTGGGCACGAACCGCGGGTAGCCCTCGTACATCATCGGCCCGAGGTCGCTCATGGCGCGCGTGGCCCACCAGAGCTGACGCATCGGCGCCTCGTGTTCCGCCACGGCCGCCAGGTCGACGGGCCGGGCG
>CAIQMJ010000612.1 GCA_903872875.1 uncultured Variovorax sp. | reverse complement strand
GGTTGGGCGTCAAGACCACGGGCTGTTCGGGTCTCGCCTACAAGCTGGAATACGTCGACGAGTTTTCTCCGGAAGACGTGGTGTTCGAGGACCATGGTGTCAAGGTGCTGGTCGATCCGAAGAGCTTGGCGTACATCGACGGCACTCAGCTCGACTTCGTGCGCGAAGGCTTGAACGAAGGCTTCAAGTTCATCAATCCGAACGAGCGTGATCGCTGTGGTTGCGGCGAGTCCTTCCGGATCTGAGGTCTGAGGCCTGGACCGGTTCCAGGCCGCGCAATGCGTGTCGCCAACTTTATCGGTTGGCGACACCGGCGGTCCGGCAGAGCTCGTACCGCTTTGTTTCTGGACGGAACGAGAGGCCGCCACATTTGCTGGCGGCATTTTTTTGCAATGAATCTGAACGACACCGATTTCCAGCTGTTCGCGGTCCCGGCGACTTTTGCGCAAGAGCGCGCGGTGCTGGATGCGCGCTGGAAGGAGCTGCAGCGCGAAGCCCATCCAGACCGCTTCGCGGCACGGGGCGCGGCCGCGCAACGCATCGCGATGCAGTGGTCGGTGCGCATCAACGAGGCCTACCAGCGTCTGAAGGATCCGGTGCGCCGCGCCAGCTATCTGTGCGAGCTTCATGGTGCGCCCGTGAACGCCGAAAACAACACCGCAATGCCTGGTGCCTTCCTGATGCAGCAGATGGAGTGGCGCGAAGCGCTGGACGAGGTGGCCGATGCGAAGGCGATGGATGCCCTTAGGAATGAGGTCGATACGGCACGTGCCATGGCCTTGTCCTCGCTCGATTGGCTGATCGACGAGAAGGGCGACCACCCGGCTGCGGTGCAGCAGGTCAGAGCCCTCATGTTCATCGAGCGCTTTGCGCAGGACATCGAAAACAAGTCCGATCAGTTGGGACAATAAAGACATGAATTTTCACGCTCATCACTTCGTGCATTCGTTGCCCTCCGAACGAGCGCAGGCCTCCGCTGGGGCGGCTTGGCGGGAGGCCTGATGGCGCTTCTCCAGATTTCCGAACCCGGTCAGGCGCCAGATCCGCATCAGCGCCGAATCGCCGTGGGCATCGATCTCGGCACCACGCATTCGCTGGTGGCCGCGGTGCGCAACGGCGTGGCCGAATGCCTTCCGGACAACCAAGGTCGCGTGCTGTTGCCGTCGGCCGTTCGCTATCTCGATGGCGACCGCAGGCAGATCGGCCATGACGCTCTCGCGGCGCGCGCAAAGGATCCGGCCAACACGATCACTTCGGTCAAGCGCCTGATGGGCCGCGGCCTTTCGGATATCGCGAACCGCGACAGCATGTCGTATCGCATTGGTGCGGGTGATGGAGGCATGGTCCGGGTGATGACGCTCGCTGGCGAGAAGTCTCCGGTCGAGATCAGCGCCGAGATCCTCGCGACGCTGCGTTATCGGGCCGAGGACACCTTCGACGACGAACTCTACGGCGCTGTCATCACCGTGCCCGCCTACTTCGACGAGGGCCAGCGCCAAGCGACCAAGGACGCCGCCCAACTCGCTGGCATCAACGTGCTGCGCCTGATCAGCGAGCCGACCGCGGCTGCGATCGCCTACGGCCTCGACAACGCCAGCGAGGGCGTCTACGCGGTCTATGACCTCGGCGGGGGCACTTTCGACATTTCAATCCTGCGGCTGACGCAAGGCGTGTTCGAGGTCATCGCCACCGGTGGGGACTCCGCGCTTGGCGGCGACGATTACGACCACGCGCTGGCCGACTTCGCACTGGCGCAGACGAGGCTCCAGGCGTCGAGCGATCTCGACAAAGCGGCCGTGCTGGTCGCCGCGCGCGCCGCCAAGGAAGCGCTGACCGATTCGGAATCTGTCGCGTTCGAGGCGCAACTCGGCGGCAATACCGTCGAGCTCGCTCTGAGCCGCGATCAATTCGACGCGGCGACCAAGCCGTTGACCGACCGCACCATCGCAGCCGTGCGCAAGGCGCTGCGCGATGCCCGTCTGAAGTCCGAGGATCTGCAGGGCATCGTGATGGTCGGCGGCTCCACGCGCATGCCGCAGGTGCGCCGCGCCGTCGCGGACTTCTTTGGACGCGAGCCCCTCATCAACCTGAATCCCGACGAGGTTGTGGCGCTAGGGGCCGCGATCCAGGCCAACCAGCTGGCCGGCAATAACGGAGCGGGTGAACTGCTGCTGCTCGACGTGATCCCGTTGTCGCTCGGCATAGAGACGATGGGTGGCCTGGTCGAGCGGATCGTGCCGCGCAACCAGACGATCCCGACCGCGATGGCGCAGGACTTCACGACCTACCAGGACGGTCAGACCGCGCTGGCGCTGCACGTGGTGCAGGGCGAGCGCGACCTGGTCACCGACTGCCGCAGTCTCGCGCGCTTCACGTTGCGCGGCATTCCGCCGATGGCAGCTGGCGCGGCGCGCATCCGCGTGACGTTCACGGTCGACGCCGACGGCTTGCTCAGCGTGAGTGCCAAGGAGCAGGGTAGTGGCGTCGAGGCCAGCGTGGCGGTGAAGCCGTCGTATGGACTGTCGGACGACCAGATCGCGACCATGCTGCAGGACAGCTTCTCGACTGCCCAGCAGGACATTAAGGCGCGCGCGCTGGTCGAGGCGCGCGTCGATGCCGACCGCATGCTGATGGCGACGCAGAGCGCCCTCGTCGCCGACGGCGCGCTGCTGTCCGATGACGAACGTGCTGCGATCGACGGCCTGATGGCATCCCTGCGCGCCGCGGTGTCGGCAACGGATGCGGCCGTTGTCGAAGCGGCAACCAAGGCGCTGGCCAATGGCACGGAGGCCTTTGCGGCGCTCCGCATGAACCAGGGCATCGCACGCGCGCTGGCTGGCCGCCAGATCGAGTCCCTCTAGAACAAGCTCATGCCCACGATCAAGATTCTTCCCCATCCCGAGTACTGCCCGCAGGGCGCCGAGGTCAGCGCGCCCGTTGGTACGTCGATCTGCGAGGCGCTGCTCGACAACCATATCGACATCGAACATGCGTGCG
>CAIQMJ010000611.1 GCA_903872875.1 uncultured Variovorax sp. | reverse complement strand
GGGTTCACGAACCAGGTGGTCATCGAATGGTCGTCGTCCCAGTAGGCCGACAGGTCCGCCTTGAAGTAGACGGTGACCATGTGGGCGAGGTCGGTCGCGCCCTCGAACCGCGCGCCGACCGCGGGCCCGACGGTCTTGCCGCCATCGGCACCGATCAGGTAGCGCGCCCGCACGCGGGTCTGCTGGCCGGTGGCACGGTCGCGCACGACGGCGTTCACGCCATCGGCGTCCTGCGTGAAGGATTCGAGCTCGTGGTTGTAGCGCACGTCGGCGCCCGGCTCGGCCTCGGCGATGCCGCGCAGCAGCGGCTCCAGCCGCACCTGCGGATAGAGCGTCGATTCGCAGGGGCTGTCCTTCGCGTAGTGCGTCAGCGAGCCGCCGCCGAAGGACTCGATCCGGTAGAACGTGCGGCGGTCGAGCGCGCCGTCGCCGGCCAGGCTGGTGCACCAGCGGATGTGCGCGATGTGGGCCAGCGGCATGGAGCGCGCATAGACGCTGTCGGCCACGCCGAACTGCCGCAGGATCTCCATGGTGCGCTGGCTGATGTAGCGCGCCTTGGGCAGCCGGCCCGGTGCCGGATGGCGTTCGACCAGCAGGCTGCGCACACCGAGGCGGGACAGGAAGATGGAGGAGGTCAGGCCGCAGCCGCCGCCGCCGACGATGAGCACGGGTGTGTCGATGGTTTGCATGGATCTATCTGCAGAAGGAGGGCAGGCTGCCCTGGAAGAGAACTCGCCGCAGCAGCTCGCGGCAGGCTTCGGCGATGTCGCGTTCGGCCGGATCGCGGTCGACCGAGAAGGCCTCGTCGAGCTCGGCCCAGTCGCTCGCGGTCAGGCAGTCGAGCGCGACCGGAATGACATAGTCTTCCTCGACTTCCATGTGGCCGATATAGGTGGAAACGTAGCGTTCGGCCGCGGCCTCGAAGGCAGCGCGGCGCGGTTCGCCCATGACTTCGAAGGCCAGCAGTGCACGCTCGAGTTCGCGGATCGCGATCTCGCCGCGCGTGTGCTCGGCCTCCAGCCGGTCGAGCACCGGCCGCAGCGGCGGGCAGCGCTCGCGCAGTCGCGGGAACAGGTAGGTGCTTTCCTTGGCGTGATGCAGCTGCGCCGGCACCTCGTCCAGGTAGAAGAGCATCGCGCGCAGCGTGCCGAAGTCGGGTGGCGTGCCGCTGTGCCGCGTGCGCTCGACCTGCAGCCGGAACGACCGCAGCACCGCGCCCAGCGCCTGATGCTGTTCCAGGATCGCGGTGACGGCAGATGGGCTCATGCGCAGGTTTTCATGGTCGCGATCGGGATGATCGAGTCACCCGCCGCGCCGGTCAGTCCCCTTGACGGGGAACAAGGGTTTTCCCCCGCCGGGTTTTCCTGCCCCCCCATGCGGGGACACGGCGCCGGCCCGGTTGGTGATGCAATGGCCGTCGCGGGACCTGCACCCTGCTGCACCTTGCGATAGGCCCCGTCGACAAAGAAAAGCGGACGGCCGGCAGGCCGCCCCAAGAAGGAGACGCGATGAATAGAACCACCGACACAGTGACCACCCTGGCGGTCGAACACGCCTCGCCCGAACTGCCGGACATCATCGAGGCGATCGGCAGCGACCGCTTCGGGCCGCAGTTGCTCGCCTACCTGCATCAGATGTGCGGTGCCGATCACTGCGCCGTGTTCCAGTTCGGCACCGACTCGCTGAGCCAGGTCGTGGTGGGCAGCCACGACGGCACCAATGCGGCCCGCCAGCAGGCCACGCGCTACGTCGACCAGCAGTACTGGCGCAAGGATCCGGCGATGTGCGAGGCACAGAGCCGCGTGCGGCTCAAGGAGCCGGTGATCATCCGCGTCGACATCGACGACCTCGCCGACACCGACCTGCGCGAGAACATCTACCCGCACATCCGCGAGCGGCTGGTGATCGCCGGCAGGCGCCGCGAGAGCGCTTTCGGCCTGAGCATCCTGCGCTCCGACGTGCACGGCGCCTTCACCGACGGCGACATTCATCGGCTGGGTTCGGTGGCCGAGGTGCTGGTGTCGCTGCTGGCCAAGCATGCCGACATCGTGCTGCACCGTCCCAACATCGCACTGGCGCTGACTTCGCTGCCCGAGATCGAGAGCTGCATGCTGGCGATGACCGACCTGCCGCGCCGCGAGGCGCAGGTCTGCGCACGCGTGCTCTACGGCCTGTCGACCATCGGCATCGCGCTCGACCTGTCGGTCGGCGAGGAGAGCGTCAAGACCTACCGCAAACGCGCCTACCAGCGGCTGCAGATCGGTTGCGGCCGCGAGCTGCTGACCTGGTACCTGACGCTGTGGAGCGAGTGGAAGGGCCGGATCTTCTTTGGCGCCGGCGCACAACCCGCGCCTCATCTGACCCTCAACTGAACGATCAAGGAAGGACCCCAGGACATGCGATTCAAGGACCAGGTGGTCGTGGTGACCGGCGCGGCGAGCGGTATCGGTGAAAGCGCGGCACAGCTCTTTGCGGCCGAGGGCGCGGTGGTGGCCGTCAACGACTGGCGGCCGGAAGCGGCCGAAGCGGCTGCGGCCGCCATCCGCGCGTCCGGCGGCCAGGCCTTCGCGCTGCCGGGCGACGTGTCGGACCCGGACTCGGTGCAGGCCAACGTGCAGCAGGTGATGGCGCGCCACGGGCGCATCGACGTCCTGGTGAACAACGCCGGCATGATCGACTATCAGCCGGCCGAAGAGGTCAGCGCGGCGGCCTGGCGAAAGATCATGGCGGTGAACGCCGACGGCGTGTTCTTCTGGGCGCAGGCCGTGGCCCGCGCCAGCATGCTGCCGCGGCGCGCGGGCGCGATCGTCAACGTCGCCTCGCCGGCCGGGCTGGCCGCCATTCCGAACAACGTGGGCTATGTCGCGTCGAAGCATGCGGTGGTCGGCATCACCAAGTCGCTGGCGGTCGAATGGGGCCGCTTCGGCATCCGCGTGAACTGCCTGTGTCCCGGCATCACCGAGACGCCGATGGTGCAGGAGGTGGCCGCGCGCAACCCGGTGATGTGGGCCGACCGCCGCGCCCGCATTCCGCTCGGCCGGCCCGCTGCCGTGCATGAGCAGGCCGAGGCGATCGCCTTCATGGCGTCGGCGCAGGCCGGCTACGTGCACGGGCTGATCATGAATGTCGACGGCGGGATGATGTCGCTGTTCTCGGGCTACTCGCTCACCGCGCAGACCCAGCGGCACCAGGCACAACAGGCGCCTGCGGCTGCCGGCGCGGCCTGACGCGCCGTGGCCCGCGTGCCTGCCGACGCCGCACCGGCGCTGTCCGGTGCCGGCATCGGGTTTCTTCTGCCGATCGGCATCGCATCCTTCGCGAGCAGCGCGGCGCTGCGCCTGTGCGACGCGATGCTGCCGGCGCTGGCTTCCGAGTTCGGTGTCGGCCTGGGCCGAGCGGCCTTCGCGACCTCCGGCTATGCGCTGGCCTACGGATTGCTGCAGCTTGTCTACGGCGCGCTCGGCGACCGCTTCGGCAAGTGGCGCGTGGTGTCGCTCGCCACGCTGGCGTGCACGCTGGGCAACCTGCTGGCCGCGGTCTCGGGGAGCCTGGACATGCTGATCGCGGCGCGCGTGCTGTCGGGCGCCACGGCCGCGGCCATCATCCCGTTGTCGATGGCCCTGATCGGCGACGCCGTGCCCTTCGCGCAGCGCCAGGTCGTGCTGGCGCGCTTCCTCACCGCAACCATCAGCGGCATGATCGTCGGCCAGTGGCTGTCGGGTCTGTTCGCGGACACGCTGGGCTGGCGCTGGGCCTTCAGCCTCTTCGCGCTGCTGTTCGCCGGCGTCGGCGCGGCCATGGTGCTGCGGCCGCCGGCCGGCATGCGCATGCGGTCGACCACCGCATCCGGCTCCGCATCGGGCCCCGGGCTGCTCGTCGGCATGCGCCAGGTGCTGCGCGACCCGTGGGTGCGCTGGCTTCTCGCCGTGACGATCGTGCAGTCGGCCTTCGCGTTCGCGGCAGTGACCTTCATTCCCGCCTTCCTGCACCACGAATTCGGGCTCGGCCTGCAGGCGTCCGCCGGCGTGGCGGTGGCCTACGGCGTCGGCGGCCTGGTCTATGCGTGGCGCGCGGGTGCGCTGCTGCGGATGGCGACGCAGCCGACGCTGGTGGCGATCGGCGGTGCGATGGTGGCGCTGTCGTATGCCGTCATGGCCTTCGCCGGCCACTGGCTGGTCGCGCTGCCAGCCTGCCTGGCGGCCGGCATGGGCTACTACATGCTGCAGAACATGCTCAACACCCAGGCCTCGCAGATGGCGCCCGCGTTGCGCGGCACCGCGATGTCGCTGTTCGCGGCGAGCCTGTTCTCGGGCATCTTCGTCGGCGTGTCGGTCGGTGTGGCGGTGGTGGACCTGGGCGGCTATCGCGGCCTGTTCGGCGTCGCGTCCGCGGGCATCGCCGTCATGTGCCTGGTGATGCGGCGCGGCCTGCTGCGGCGCGCGACCGGGTCGCACTGAGCCGTCCCTGCTGCGCCCTGCTGTCCCCTGACGAGGGGGCGGACCGGCGGCGCGCGAGCCGCTACGCTCGCAGCCATGCCGACCGAGAACCCTTCTTCCTCTTCTTCATCCTCTGCGCAAGCGCCGGCCTCCGCGCTTCCCGGCATGTCGCCCGGCACGCTCGAAGGCGTCAAGGTGCTGGAACTCGGCTCGCTGATCGCGGGCCCCTATGCCAGCGCGCTGCTCGCGCAGTTCGGCGCCGAGGTCATCAAGATCGAACCGCCCGACGGCGGCGACCCGCTGCGCACCTGGCGCAAGCTGCACGACGGCACGTCGCTGTGGTGGTACACGCAGAGCCGCAACAAGAAATCCGTCACGCTCGACCTGAAGCGCGAGGAGGCCCGCGACATCGTGCGGCGCCTGGCCGCCGAGGCCGACATCGTCATCGAGAACTTCCGCCCCGGCACGCTCGAGAAATGGGGCCTGGGCTGGGAACAGCTGTCGGCGCTCAATCCGAAGCTGGTGATGGTGCGCATCTCGGGCTACGGCCAGTCGGGCCCGTACAGCCAGAAGCCCGGCTTCGCGGCGATCGCCGAATGCATGGGCGGGCTGCGCCACGTCACCGGCTTCCCGGACCGCCCGCCGGTGCGCGTGGGCGTCAGCCTGGGCGACACGCTCGCATCGCTCTACGGCACCATCGGCGCGCTGCTGGCCATGCACCACGTGAAGGTCAACCGCGGCACCGGCCAGTTCATCGACGTGGCCTTGTACGAGGCCGTGTTCGCGGTCATGGAAAGCCTGGTGCCCGAATATGCCGAATTCGGCCACGTGCGCGAGCGGTCGGGCAGCAGCCTGCCGGGCATCTCGCCGTCCAACACCTACCTGTGCGGCGACGGCCACTATGTGGTGATCGCGGGCAATGGCGACGGCATCTTCCGGCGGCTGATGGCGGCGATCGGCCGCGACGACCTGGGTGGCGACCCGGGACTGGCGCGCAACGACGGCCGAGCGGCGCGCAACGCGGAACTCGACGAAGCGATCTCCGCCTGGACGATGCGGCGCGGCCTGAACGAGGTGCTCGACGTGCTCGACGCCGCCTCGGTGCCGAGCGGCCGCGTCTACACCGCGGCCGACATCGCAGAGGACCCGCACTTCAAGGCGCGCGACATGATCCAGCACAACACGCTGCCGGACGGCCAGCCGATCGACCTGCCGGGCATCGTGCCCAAGCTCAGCGCCACGCCGGGCGAGACGCGCTGGGTCGGGCCGAGGCTCGGCGAGCACACCGATGCGGTGCTCGCCGCGCTCGGCATCGATGCGACTGAGCGCGAGCGGCTGCGCGCTGCGGGCGTGACATGAAGATCGCG
>CAIQMJ010000610.1 GCA_903872875.1 uncultured Variovorax sp. | reverse complement strand
TATCCCATGCGCCGGCCGACCTGCCGGTGTCGACCCTGCCGTTCGTGCTGCCGAGCCGCTACTGCGAGGTCGACAGCGAGTTGCTGGCCTTCGCATGGAGCCGCTTCGGCGGCGTTCAGCCGGGCTGGCATCGGGTGCAGGCGATCTGCGACTTCGTGCACCAGCATCTGCGCTTCGACTACCAGCGCGCACGCGCGACGCGCACCGCGCTGGAGGGCTACCGGGAACAGGTCGGCGTGTGCCGCGACTTCACGCATCTGGCCATCACGCTGTGCCGCTGCATGAACATCCCGGCGCGCTACGTGACCGGCTACCTGGGCGACATCGGCGTGCCCGCCGTGCCCTACCCGATGGATTTCAGCGCATGGTTCGAGGTCTACCTCGGCGACCGCTGGTACACCTTCGACGCGCGGCACAACACACCGCGCATCGGGCGCATCGTCGTGGCTCGCGGTCGCGACGCGGCCGACGTGCCGATCACGATGGTGTTCGGTGCGAACACGCTGCAGCGCTTCGAGGTGACGACGGAAGAGGTCTTCCCGTAGACCGATGCACACCGCCGCGCGGCTGGATCGCGCTCAGCCGGCGGGCCGTGCGAGGTCACGGTCGCTGGCCACGGCGAAGTAGAACCATTCGGTGCCCGGCAGCGCCTCGGCGTTCGGGAACACGATGAAGCCGTCGCGATCGGCGTGCAGCATCTGGCCGTCGTCGCGCATGCCGATCGGCTCGCCCTGGGCGACCGGGTCGAAGGTTGCCCATTCGCGCACGAACTGGTCGCCCGCATGCAGCCGATCGGTCACGCTGACCAGCCGCAGCAGCGACGGCCGGCTCGGCGCGGGCGCGCCGGGCGGTGTCTCGACCATGCCGAGCAGCCGCAACGCCGCATGGATCGCCGCATGCGCGACGGCCGGTGCCGCCGGATCGTCATGTTGCCCGCATTCGAGCGTGACACCGTAGCCGCCGCGGCTGCGCATGTATTCATTGGTGCCCCAACCGAAGGCCAGCGCGGCTTCGTCGGGTGGCAAGCCGCCGGCACGCTGCGCCAGGCCGGCCGCGTAGATGTCGAGCCAGCCTTCCACCACGCGCGGCGTGCCGATGTGCAGCGCGAGTTGGCCTTCCTCGAAGGCGCGGGCAAAGGGCTCGAGTGGGCCGTCGTTGTCACGCGGGCCGATCATCGCGAAGGCTTCGCCGGCGCTCTGGAACGAGTGCAGGTCGAGCAGCACCTCGTGCCGGTCGAGCAGCGGGCACAGCCGGTTGGTGATGCGCGCCTCGTAGTCGGCCGGCGGGTCGCTCGGCCGGAACAACCGGTTCAGGTTGCGTTCGCCCTCGCGGCGGCGCAGGCGCCGCGCCAGCGGGTTGCACACCGGCACCAGGGTGAGTTCGCCACGCAGCAGGCGAAGTGCGCCGCTGTCGAACTCGGCGACGGTGCGTTCGATGCCTGCCGTGCCGCAGGTCTCGTTGCCATGCACCCCGCCCAGCACCAGCAGCCGAGGTCCCGGCTCGAGCGCTGCGTAGGCATGGATCCGGAGGATGTCGTCGGGGTAGGAAGTCATCGCCGGCCATCCTACAGCGCCCGGCCGGACCGTCCTACCGGGGTCCGCCCGGAGCGGCGCGAAAAGCGAGCAAAGAGGAAATCACCATGGCCAAGAAGACCCCCGCCGCCGGCAAGAGCGCCGGCATCACCCCGCAAACCGACGGCGACGACGGCGAGACGCAGGTCGAGCAGGACGGCAGCTCGGCGCCCCGCTTGCCGCATGAACGCGACCAGTCGGCCGACAGCCAGCAGAACCAGGACGGCAGCACGCCCAAGGTGGGCAAGGATGCGTTCAACGACGTGGAACGCGGCGCGGTCGACACCGACCGCGGCCCGGTGACGGACCGGGTCTACAACGAGAAGGTCAGGCGCTGAGTTCGGCGCGCATGGCCGAGATCACGCCCGCATAGTCGGGCGCATTGAAGATCGCGCTGCCGGCCACGAAGGTGTCGGCGCCTGCAGAGGCCACGCGGGCGATGTTGTCGACCTTGATGCCGCCGTCGACCTCGAGCCGGATGTCGCGTCCGGTCTGCTCGATGCGCTTGCGCGCTTGCTCGACCTTGCGCAGCGCCGAGTCGATGAAGCTCTGGCCACCGAAACCGGGGTTCACGCTCATGATCAGGATCAGGTCGATGTCGTCGATCGCCCAGTCGAGCGCGTCGAGCCCGAGGCCGGGATTGAACACGAGGCCGGCCTTGCAGCCGGCCGCCTTGATCGCCTGGATGCTGCGGTTCACGTGGGGCGAGGCGTCGGGATGGAAGCTGATGTAGTCGGCCCCGGCTTCGGCGAACGCCGCGGCCAGTGCGTCGACCGGCTGCACCATCAGGTGGGCATCGATCGGCACGGGACGGCCGTCGGGCGTCAAGGCGTGCGGCTTCAGTGCCTTGCAGATCATCGGGCCGAAGGTCAGGTTCGGTACATAGTGGTTGTCCATCACGTCGAAATGGATCCAGTCGGCGCCGGCGGCGATCACGTCCTTGACCTCGGCGCCGAGGCGCGCGAAGTCGGCGGAGAGGATCGATGGCGCAATGCGGAAGGTCGTACTCATGCCCTCGATTGTCGCAGGGGCGTTTTCGCGCTGCCGCGAAAATGGACAAACCCCAACCCCACGATCCGCCCGATGAGCATCCAGAATCTGCGCGCCACTTTCGGGCCGAACTGCCACTGGTGCGGCCTGCCGATGGACTTCGCGGAGCCACGCGACCGGCCCGAGTCCGCCACCATCGAACACCTGAACGATGCGACGCTGGGCAGCGTTCGCAAGCAGAAGCACCGCCGCCTCGCGCATGCAGTGTGCAACCACACGCGCAACGCGCTGCGGCTGGACGCCGAGCGCCGCTTCCAGCGCTGGGTCGAGGACCGGGTCGCCGCCGCGCGAACCGGGACCGGGACCGGCACCGGCCCTGCCGGCTGAGCCGCCGCGGAGGGAGCGCGCGGCGGCCCCTTGTTACCATTCCGCCGATGTCCCCTTCCCCGATGAGCGTGCAGGTCGAGCCACGCTACCTACCCGACCAGTCCTCGCCCGAGGACGGTATCTACACCTTTGCCTACACCATCACGGTCACCAACGTGGGCAAGGTTGCGGCGCAGCTGATCGCGCGGCACTGGCTCATC
>CAIQMJ010000609.1 GCA_903872875.1 uncultured Variovorax sp. | reverse complement strand
CTGCTGGCCGCGCGCATGGAGCGCAAGCAGGCGCGGGCGCTGGCGCGCTGACCGCTTCTCTTTCTTCTTTCTTCCCCGTTCCCGTTCCCACCTCAGGAGACTTCGAATGATCCGTTTCACCACCCGCCGCACCGCCACCACTGCACTGGCTGCCCTCGGCCTCGGCGCCGCGCTGACCGTGTTCGCCCCCTTCGCTTCGGCCCAATCGGTCGCCGACATCAAGAAGAAGGGTGAGATCACCATCGGCATGCTGGTCGACTTCCCGCCGTACGGCACGACCAACGCCAAGAACGAACCCGATGGCTATGACGCCGACGTCGCGAAGCTGCTGGCCAAGGATCTGGGCGTGAAGGCCAACATCGTGCCGGTGACCGGCCCGAACCGCATTCCGTTCCTGCTGACCAACAAGGTCGACGTGCTGGTCGCATCGCTGGCCATCACGCCCGAGCGCGCCAAGCAGGTTCAGTTCTCGCAGCCCTACGCCGCCGCCACGATCGTGCTGTACGGCAAGACCGGCAGCGCCATCAAGGGCCCGGCCGACATGAAGGGCTTGCGCGTGGGCGTGGCTCGCGCGAGCACGCAGGACGTGGCCGTGACCAAGGCCGCACCGGAAGGCACCGAAATCCGCCGCTTCGACGACGACGCTTCGGCCATGCAGGCGCTGATCTCCGGCCAGGTCGACGCGATCGGCTGCTCGGTCACCGTCGCGGCGCAGATCGCCAAGCGCGTGCCGGCCAACACGTTCGAGAACAAGTTCAACCTGGTTCAGCAAGCCATGGGCATTGCACTGCGCCCGGGCCAGGACGAACTGACCAAGACGCTGAACGATTTCGTCGCCAGGAACACCGCCAATGGCGAGCTGAACAAGCTCTATCAGAAGTGGCTCGGCGCCGATCTGCCGAAACTTAACTAACCCCCAGGCTTCAGCGCACTTCGTGTCGCCTTTCGCCAACCCCCTTCCGGGGGCAACACCAGCGGCCCGGCAAAGCCGGTTCCGCGGTGTTTCACGAAGGGACAGGGCGCGCCGGGTGCACGAGTGATGATGAATTTTTGGAACTGAACAGCATGACCGACGCAGTCACGACGCCCGCCGGCACCGAGCCGATCATCCGCATGGAAGCGGTGAACAAGTGGTACGGCGAATTCCAGGTGCTGACCGGCATCGACCTGAGCGTTCGTGCGGGTGAGCGGATCGTGATCTGCGGTCCGTCGGGCTCGGGCAAGTCGACGCTGATCCGCTGCATCAACCGTCTCGAAACCGTGCAGAAGGGCCGTATCGTGGTCGACGGCATCGACCTCACGGCCGGCGGCAAGAACGTCGACGCGGTGCGCGCCGAGGTCGGCATGGTGTTCCAGCAGTTCAACCTGTTTCCGCATCTCACGATCCTCGAGAACTGCACGCTGGCGCCGATGCGCTCGCGCGGCATGAACAAGGCGCAGGCCGAAGAGATTGCGATGAAGTACCTCACGCGGGTGCGCATCCCCGAGCAGGCGAAGAAGTATCCGAGCCAGCTGTCCGGCGGCCAGCAGCAGCGCGTGGCGATCGCGCGCGCGCTGTGCATGACGCCGAAGATCATGCTGTTCGACGAGCCCACTTCCGCCCTCGACCCAGAGATGGTCAAGGAGGTGCTCGACACCATGATCGGCCTCGCCGAGGACGGCATGACGATGCTCTGCGTCACGCACGAGATGGGCTTTGCGCGCAGCGTGGCCGACCGCGTGATCTTCATGGCGGCCGGCAAGATCGTCGAGCAGGCGCCGCCCACCGAATTCTTCAGCAACCCGAAGGACGAGCGCACCCGCCAGTTCCTCGGCCAGATCCTGAACAACCACTGATGACCGCCGGGCCTGCCCGCGCCGTCCTTTCCAGACAAGACACAGCATGCAGGTATTGATTTCCCTGTCTTCCTTCGGCGCCGCCGAGGTGGGGCGCCATGGCCAACTCTGGTGTTCGCAGCTCGCACGCGCCGCCGGGGCGGATTCGGTCGAGGTGCGCGGCGAGCTGCTGCGCGACCCGGTGGCCGAACTGCCGGCGCTGGCCGGCCACGCGTCGGTCTACTCGAGCCCCGAGGGCCTGTGGGCCGAGGGTGGCTGGCTCGACAGCGCTGCGCTGTCGCGCG
>CAIQMJ010000608.1 GCA_903872875.1 uncultured Variovorax sp. | reverse complement strand
GACTATGGAGTCGGCATTGAATGTCCGTTCTGACCAGCGAGCGCACGGCGGTGCGGAAAAGGTCGGGACATTCGTGCCGGAGCACGCCATGACGTAGCCCCTTCAGCACTGGCCTTGCCAGCATCGCGTCGCGTGTCCGTGTGTCCGTGACTTTGCATTGAGAGCCGAGCGCTCCGACAGCAATGCAAAGCCACGCATGGGGGAACTCACGCCCGCGATTCTGGGGGCCGACCGTCTGTCCAGTCGTTTGCACGGCGGGCGGGCGTGCCTGCGCGCCGGGTCGCGCGGGCGAGAGCGAATGTGTTTTTCATATCTCATTGAAAGGTCAAGGACAGATGGACAAGAAAGAAGAAAAACAGGATTGGTCCTGGCTTCCATCCAAGATGCCGGCTGTCGTTGCCATGGTCAGAGAGAAGCGTGCTGCGTATGGCAACAGGCATGTGGATGAGTGCTGGCGCCGTGGTGTCCTGGACGGGGAGCCTGGATGGTTCTTTGCCCGCGAAGGCCCATTGGCAGTTGGCACGCCGAACTCTTTGTGCGATCAGATCGATGCCATGGCGTTGCCTGGTGGTCGACGTCAGCCACTGCTCATGTTGCGCGACCCGCAGATCAAGGCAGGGTGAGAAACGCAATGGCACGAGTTGAGTGGGTCAAGCTCCGGTTGAACAACTGGGCGTTGTGGCGAGCGCGGAACGATGGGGGCGGTGGTGGCTTCATGAGCCAGTCTGCCTTCCTCAATGGTGGGGGGAGCGGCTATCGTGAGGCAATCGTGCCCGTTGACGACGTCGACGCATCAGTGACCGACGACGCGGTTGAGTCGCTGCGTACGACGCGGCCTCAGCTGTACCGGACGCTGCACTGCATTTATCCGAAGGGCATGGGTATCAAGGGCACTGCTCGCGAGTGCGGCTGTGGCGAGTCGACGATCAAGGCTCACCTCGAGATTGCGGACGGCGTGCTTGCCCTGTGGTTCTCGGAACGCCTAGAGCGCTCAATGGCAATGCGCGATATCCAAAAAAGGAGTTCTGCGACATAGACTTTTTTGGTACAAACGTGCAACTCTGCGTGACAGGCATCCTGACATGCACATCCGGCCCGCTTCGACTCGATCGACGCGGGCTTTTTCATTCCTGGAGGTTGCGCCGCGTGATGAAGTTCGGCGTCACCAGCGACCTTGCATCGCGCGTCAAGGGCTGGGCGGAGCCGGCGCGCGATCAAGCTCCATTCGCCACCGCGGTTGCACTCACGCGCACTGCGGGCGATGGCAAGCGAGCGGTGGAGGCCGCCTTGCCCACGGTCATCGACCGGCCCACGCCGTACACGATGGGCGGCTTCAGGCTCTGGCCCGCGACGAAGATGAAGCTGCGGGCAGAGGTGGACTTCCGGGACTCGTTCGGCAAGGGCAGCCATGCGCGTGACTATCTCGCCCCTCAGGTGTTCGGTGGAGAGCGGAAGCTCAAAGCCTTCGAGCGTTCTATCCAGCGCGTGGGCCTGCTACCTGCGGGCATGTCTGCAGTGCCAGGCGCTGCCGCCAAGATGGACGCATACGGCAACATGTCGCGCGGCCAGATCGTTCAGATCATGTCGTACCTGCGCGCCTTCGGTGAGCAGGGCTACAGGGCCAACATCACAGATCGACGCAAGGCGGCCATCAACGCTGGCGTAAAGGGCAAACGGGGTATGGCGTACTTCGTCGGCCGCCCTGGTGGCGGGCGGCTGCCATTGGGCATCTGGCTGCGTGAGGAGTTCGGGCAGTTGGGCTCGTCGCTCAAGCCTGTCGTGATGTTCGTCAAGGCTCCGACCTATCGCAAGCGGCTCGATGTTCCAGGCATCTCCGAGCGGGTGGTCAAGGAACGGTTCCCCGTTCACCTAACCACATCGATGCAGCAAGCGATGCGGTCGGCTCGCATGCCGACCACGAAGTCGAGACTGGTATGACTTCGGTCTCGTCGGTCGCATCAGCATCGTGCATAGGACGTGGGTCATACGCAAAGTCGGTGCTTTTCGGTGTCCATTTCGGGGTATTCCTGAATCGCACCGAATTGGTGCATCGGCGGGTCCTCCCCGGCCCCCATCCCACGCGGGTAATTCGGGCCGCGTTGCTTCTGTCATTGCAGGTTTTTCGGGTTGGTTTGCAGGGTTCGCAGTTCGCACTAATGGAGTTCGCGTAAGGCATGGAGTTGTTTGACGGTCAATCGACGGGCGTATCGATCCGCGAATGCGCGCGCCAGCTCGGCGTGAGCGACACCGCGATCCGCAAAGCCATCGCGCTTGGCCGCTGCGCCAAGCTGCTGGACGGCACTGTCGATGTGGATGCCGTGCGCGCGGGCATGGCCGGCACCGCCAACCAGTTCCGTGGCGGCAAGCGGCAGGCCGGCACAGTGGGCACGCCACAGACCTTTCCTCCGCTGGACGCGCCGGAAGCTCCGCGTGCCGCTGCTCCGGGTCCAGCTGCCGCACCGAAAGCTCCCGCTGCGCAGGCAGCGGTGTCGGAAGCCGCCGCGAAGCAAGCCCTGTTGCTCTCGGCTCGACTGAGCACTGAGCAGACGCGAGCCGAGCGCGAAGCGATCGAGCTGGCGCAGCTCAAAGGCACGGTGGTCGAACTGGTACCCATGGTGCGCGGCCTGACAGACGCGATGGTCGAGGCGCGCAGCGCGATCATGTCGCTGCCCGATCGCCTGACGCCGATCGTTACGCCGGAGGCAGACGCTGGCAAGGTCTACGCGGCGATCGAGAGCGAAGTGCTGCGTATCTGCGGCGAGCTTCAGGCGAAATTCGCACGCTTGTCCAAACCAGCGAATGCAGACGAGTGAACCTCGCGGATGGCTATGCGGCATTGATGGCGGCCGCGGCGCAAGCCTGGACGTTGCCGGTCAAACTGTCAGTCTCTGATTGGGCAGACGCATACCGCATCGTCCCGTCGAAGTCGTCGCCAGAAGGGGGGAAGTGGCGCACCAGCCGTACGCCCTATGCGGCTGAGCCGATGAACGAGCTGAGTTCGATGTCGCGCACGCAAGAGGTCGTGATCATGGCGGCGTCGCAGGTCCTCAAGACCGAGGTGCTGCTGAACTTCGTGTTCGAGAGCATCGACCAGGACCCTTGCGCGATGCTGGTGGTCCAGCCGACCGAAAAGGCCGTCAGCGACTTCGTCAGCCAGCGGCTCGACCCGGCGATCGATGCGATGGACCGGATCAAGGTGCTGATCCCATCAGCCCGCAAGCGCGACAGCGGGAACAAGCGCACAGAGAAGAACTTTCCGGGCGGCGCGCTGTACCTTGGCTGGAGCAATAGTCCGAGCGAGCTGGCGTCCAAGCCCATCAAGAAGCTCGCGCTGGACGAGGTGGACCGCTACCCGGTCAGCCTCCGCGACGAGGGAAGTCCTGTCAAGCTGGCCGAGCAGCGGACCGCAAACTACCCGCGCCGGAAGATCCTCAAGACGAGCACGCCGAAGATCAAGGGCGCCTCGGTGATCGAGGAGGAGTACGAGTCCAGCAGCCAGGGTCAGTACTTCGTGCCGTGCCCGCACTGCAACCACTACCAGGTGCTCGTGTTCGGCCAGCTGCGCTGGAAGGAAACGATCGACGATGACGGCGTGGTGCACCAGTGGCCCGACACCACGACATACCTGTGCATCGATTGCGAGGAGCCGATCGAGGAGCGCTTCAAACCGCAGATGCTTGCGGCGGGTGAGTGGCGCCATCGCTACGCTCAGCGGGTGAAGCGGGGCTATCACATCAGTGGCTACTACAGCCCGGTCGGACTTGGGTTCAGCTGGGGCGAGCGTGTTCAGAAGTGGATCGACACCGGCGGCGATCCGGCGAAGCTGCAGACCTTCGTGAACCTGCACGATGGACTACCGTATGAGGATCACAGTGCCGAGCTCGAGACGACTGATCTGAAGGATCGGGCGGAGGGTTTCGCGCTGCGTACGCTGCTGCCGAATTACGTGCTGCTCACGCTCGGCGTCGACGTGCAGAAGGGCTACTTCGCCTTTCACCTGGTGGCGTGGCGACACGGCGAGCGCTGCCACACCGTCGACTACACCGAGATCCCGGCAGATCCGTCGCGGTCCGAGGAGTGGGAAAAGATCACGGAATACCGTCGCCGCCCGATCCGGAATTCCTTCGGCATGGATGTGCGCGTCGCGATGACTGCGATCGACTCCGGCAATGGGCAGGACGGCCACACGAACGAGGCCTACAAATATGCCCGCAAGTACCGCCACGACGACGTGATGGTGATCAAAGGGCACAGCCAATCGAATCGGCCGGTGCTTGGCCGGCCGAAAAGGCAGGACATCAAGAACGAGAAAGGCGACGTCGACCGGAACGGCGTAGACCTTTGGATGGTCGGCACCGACACCGCGAAGGGCGCCTTTTTCTCGCGCATCGACGGTGATCGTCAGCACTGTCAGCCGGACGACTGGATGGTCCGGTTTAGCAAGGCCTTGCCGGACACGTTCTTCACGGGCGTCGTCAGCGAGTATTTCGACCACGACACCGGCAAGTATGAGAAGCGCCACAAGCGCAATGAGCCGCTGGACACCTGGGTCTACGCATATGCCGCGGCGCATCACCCCCGCGTGTCGATCCACACCGCCTCTGCCGCTGACTGGGACGAGCTGGAGCGGAAGGTACAGCCGCGGGTGCACGACATGTTCGCGATGCCCGCGGCGGTCGTCGCCGAGGTGGAAGCAGAGGCATCGGCGGAGGTCGTGCAGACAACTGCACCGGCGCCTGAGCCGAGGGAGGAAGTGACCACGGAAGCCGAGCAATCGCGCGATCGCGAGGAACATGACAACTGGGTGCCCGACGTGCCCGACAACTGGTATTGAAGGATCAAGACATGGCAGGCTACACAGTCGCACAGCTGGAGGCGATCGAAACGGCGATCACCAGCGGGACCCTCAAGGTCCGCTATGCCGACAAGGAAGTTACTTACCACTCGCTGGCCGAGTTGCGCGCGCTGCGCACCGACATGCGTGCCGAGCTGGAAGCCAATGGCATGCTGGCCGGCGCGCCGTCGCGCGGCGTGCCCACCGTCACCATGTTCTGCAGGGACTGACATGGATGTCGATTCGATGAGCGTCGGCGGATATTCCCGCATCGCCGGTACGAACGTCCTCGAGCGCGCGATCGAGGCTGTTGCGCCTGGCTGGGCACTGCGTCGCAGCTACGCGCGAATGGGCATGGAGCACGCCCGCAGCTACGACGCGGCGAAGATGGGTCGCCGCACCGCCGGTTGGAAGGCGACGGGGGGATCGGCGAGCTCGGAGCTTTCGCAAGGCCTGGCACGTATTCGCAACCGGTCCCGCGACATCATCCGCAACAACGAATATGCGAAGCGGGCCGTTGCGGTATTCGGGTCCAACGTGGTGGGCTATGGCATCACCATCACCCCCGAAGATCAGAACGAGCGTGCCGCCTGGAAGGCCTGGTCAGAAAGCCTCGAGTGCGATGCGTCGGGCGATGACTGCCTAGCAGGCATGCTGAAGCTGGGCACCGCCGAGCGCTTCAGTACAGGTGAGGTGCTGTTCCGTCGTCGGTGGCGTCGTCTGTCGGATGGCCTGACGGTGCCCATGCAGGTGCAGGTGCTCGAAGCCGATTACCTTGACGAGATGCGCACGGGTCCGATCGGCAACAGTGGAAACGTCTGCATCCTCGGTAAGGAATATGACGCGCTGGGCACCTGCGTTGCCTACTGGCTTTTCCCGGAGCATCCTGGTGAGGTCGCCCAGTCGCGGCTGCGCAGTATCGAGAGCCAGCGCGTGCCGGCGACGGATGTCATCCACTACTTCGCCAAGGACCGGCCCAGCGCCGTGCGCGGCGTGTCCGAGCTGGCCGTGAGCCTCATGCGATACCGCGACACGGCGGATTGGAACGATGCGGAACAGGTTCGCAAGAAGATGGAAGCTTGCGTCATCGCAATCGTCAGCAGCAGCGGCCCGGACAAGCAGCTCGGCCTCGCTGGCGAAAAGGGCGTTGAGCGGATGCGCCCCGGCATGATCGCGCGCATTGGGACCAGCGACTCTGTCAGCTTCAACAATCCGATCCCGTCGTCGGGCGGCGGCGAGTTCATGCGGCACCAGTTGCACGCACTCGCGGTCGGCGCCGGTATCACTTACGCCCAGCTCACCGGTGACATGAGCCAGGCCAATTTCGCCAGCAACCGCATGGGCCTGATCGAGTTCCGCCAGATGGTCGAGCAGGAGCAGTGGGTGCAGATGGTGCCGAAGGTGCTCATGCCCCTTCGCGCCTGGTGGCGGGAAGCGGCGCTGCTGGGCGGCGTGAAGCTGGGCGCGGTCTCGAAGGACAAGTATGCGATGCCGCGCAAGTACCAGGTCGACCCGCTGAAGGACACGCTGACCTACAAGGAAGCCATCCGCGGCGGTGGCCGCACCCTGAGCGACGTTCTGCGCGAAGACGGCACCGACCTCGAGACGTATATCGCCGAGCGCAAGCACGAGCTCGAGGCGCTGGAGGCTGCCGGCATCGTTGTCGATACCAATGCTGCTGTCACCGAACTGGGCCTGAGCGGCGCCGACGCGTTGAAGCACACCGAACCTGCCGCCTAATTTTTCGTCATCCATCCCGGCCCGCCGTGCCATGCACCGCGGGCCTTTTGCATTTCAAAGGAGCATTCATGCCTCAAGCGTCCCGAACCGCTGAACTGCCGCTCGGCAGCGTCAGCATGGAGATCCGCGGTTTTCGCCGCGCCGAAGAAGGTGAGGGTGGCGCTGCTGCCACCGACACCCCGGCCGCCACGTTCGAGCTGGTGTTCACCACCGGCGCGGCAGTGCGCCGCTACGACTGGGTCAATGGCCGCTACTACCTCGAGCAGTTGCAGGTCACTCCCGAAGCCATCGACCTGTCGCGCCTCGAACGCGGCGCGCCGCTGTTGAACAGTCATTGGGCGTACACGCTCGAGGATCAGATCGGCGTGGTCGACCAGCCCGAGATCACCGGTGGCATCGGAACGGTGCAGTCGCAGCTGAGTCGGCGTGACAGCGTCCGCGGCATTGTCCAAGACCTGGCGGATCGCGTCATTCGTAACGTCTCCGTCGGCTACCAGCGCCAGGCTGTCGAGATGGTCGCGCCCAGCGAAGAAGCCGGCATGTGGGTCTACAACGTCACGCGCTGGACGCCATTGGAAGTCTCCCTCGTGGCGATCCCCGCCGACATCGACTCGCAAGTCCGCAGCGCCGACGGTCGTCTGCCCGCTGGCCGCCAGATCCGTACGTACCCCTGCGCCATGTCCGAAGTGCAGCTCACCCCCGAACAGCGTGCCGCCGCGGTCACCGCAGCAGCACCCATCACTCCCGCGGCGGGAGACCAAGCCGAAGTCCGTTCTAACCTTTCAGGAGCAACCATGCCCGCACCCTCTGGTGGCAACCCCGCCGCCGAAACCCCCGAAGTTGTTGCCGCCCGCACTGCCGGCGCGCAGGCCGAGCGCACCCGCCAGGCCGACATTCGCGCTGCCGTTCGTGCCGGCGTCGGTACGCTCGGCGCGGCCGATGCCGATGCACTCGCTGTGCGTCTGATCGATGCCGGCACCGGCGTTG
>CAIQMJ010000607.1 GCA_903872875.1 uncultured Variovorax sp. | reverse complement strand
TCTTCCTGCAGGCCGATGAAGTCGCCTGGCAACAGGAAGTTGAGGATCTGCCGACGCCCATCGCTGAGCGTCTTGTAGCGGAAGGCCCAGCCGGAATAAAGTGTGAAGAGCCGCGGGCTGAGCCGGTGCTCGTGAATGATCGGCTGACCGGCATCAACAGAACATACGCCGCTTCGGAAGGACTCGATGGTCGCCAGATCCGCAGGCGCCACACGGACAAAGGCGGGGTTGTTGCGCAATGCGCAGACTTCGCACGGGTTGGGTCCCCGAGGCGGAAAGACGGGAGCGGGGTAGTCCTCAGGTTTCACCTTGCCACTATAGGTGAGTACCGAGTGTCTTTTCACATAGTCCGATGCAGGAAGCCTGCATAAACTTCCCGACGCATCCGCTGGCGACATGACAGAACTTCACGAAATCCTCTACGGCAGCCTGCTGTCACCCGCCCAGCCGCCCAATATCGTCGGCCAGATCGTTTCCCAGGCACGCAATCGCAACGAGGCCCGCGGCATTACCGGACTGCTGGTCTTCGACGGCATGCGGTTTTGCCAGCACTTCGAAGGGAGGCACCACGACGTTCTGGCGCTGATGACCACGCTGGAACGCGACCCCCGTCACATGGACGTCCGCATCCTGCATCGAGGGCCGATAGAGCGGCGACGTTACACACGCTTCGACCTCGGCTTGACGCAAGGCGAGGACGGCGACGACCTCGCCGAGCTCCTGGCGCTGGACGGGCAGGCCGCGATCGATCGCTTCCTGGCGCTGCGGCCGGGGTTCGACGTCAATGGCTGACGCGGGCTGGATCAGTCTGGTTCAGGCTGCGTCGGCGGTGGCGGATTCAGCGTCCCAGCTGTAGGTGGCGCCAAAACTGTCCCACGGCTCCATCACGAGCCGCTGGCCGGTCGTGACGCGCAGCGAATCACCAGGTGCAAGGACGAGGTCCTCGCTGCCCCATTGATCGGTGGCATCGCGCGTGACCCAAACCCGGCCCTGCCGCACACGCAGGACGCTGGTGGCGGTGGCCTTGAGCGTCATGGCCTGGCCGGCCTCCAACTGCCACGCGCCGCGGCGCACCGCCGGCGGAACGGCGGCGGCGCGCGTCGGCAACGACAGGGACGAAAGCGAGGAAGATGCAGCGGACATGACGGTAACTCCAAGGTTCTACCGAAGCGCAACAGCGCGATTCGGGAATGAATGATCTTCCCGAGGCCGTTGGCAGTCCAATGAAAAGGAAGTAGCCTACTGATTCCGTTTTCGCATCAATCCATGCAGCACTCCCAAACCCACCTGCGTTCGCGGCCGATCTCCGCCGGGCATCTGCGCGCATTCGAGGCAGTCGCGCGACACCTCAACTTCCGCGCCGCAGCCGAAGAGATGGCGCTGACCCAATCCGCCGTGAGCCGGCAGATCCAGTCGCTCGAGGAAGAGGTTGGGGTCGCGCTCTTTCTGCGGCACACGCGGGCAGTCGAACTGACCAGCGCAGGGGCGCAACTGCTGCTGGCGGTGCAGCAGTCGCTGCCACGCATTGATGGCGCGGTGCGGCAGATCCGGCAGAGTGCGGGCCGCAAGAGCGTGTCGCTCACCACCTTCGCGTCCTTCGCATCCATGTGGCTGATCCCGCGGCTGGAGGCCTTCCAGCGCGACAACCCCGAGATCGACATCCGCATCGACGCCAGCGACGCCGCTCTTGACATGGAGGTAGCCGACGTCGACGTCGCCCTGCGCTACGGCCCGCGCGAAACAATGCCGGGTGGCGCGCTGCGGCTGTTCGGCGAGACGCTCACGCCGGTCGCGAGCCCGTGGCTGCTCAAGAGCAGCAAGCCGATCGGCGGACCCGCAGACGTCGCATCATTCACGCTGATCGAGGCAGGCGACGCGCACCGCTCGCATCTCGAATGGCTGACCTGGCGGCGCTGGTTCGAGGACCAGGGCATGAGCCATGCGCAGCCGCGGCGCTGGCTCTACTTCAACTACGCTTACCAGATGGTCCAGGCCGCGCTCACCGGCCAGGGCGTCGTTCTGGCGCGCAGCTCGCTGATCGCCGAGAGCCTGGCCAACGGCGACCTGATCGAGATCCTGCCGCAGCACCGCATGGACTCGCCGATGGCCTACTGGCTGATCATCGGTCCGCGCAGTGCGCTGCGTCCGGAGATCAAGGCTTTTTGCGAATGGCTGCAGGCACAGGCCGCGACCACGCGCGAAACGATCGGTGAAGTGCCCGATCCGGACACCGTCGACGACTTCAGCTGACGCCCGGAAGCATCAGCCC
>CAIQMJ010000606.1 GCA_903872875.1 uncultured Variovorax sp. | reverse complement strand
TTCTCGAGGATGGTCCGCCAGGGCAGCAGGATCGAGCTCTGGAACACCACGCCGACGTCGCGTCGCGTTCCCTGGATCGGCTGGCCGTCCAGCACGACGCTGCCTTCGCTGTAGTCGAGCAGCCCCGCCACGATGCGCAGCAGCGTGCTCTTGCCGCATCCGCTCGGACCGACCACCGACACGAAACTGCCCTTGGCGATGCTGCAGTCGATGTCGCGCAGCGCAAGCACACCGCCCTGGCCCGGCGCGCCGAAGGTCTTCGACAGCTTGCGGATGCGGATGTAGGCGTCCGACGACGCCGAGGGTTCGAGTGCGGCTGTCATGTGTTCTCCAGTGCCGGCAGGGCTTCGCGCTGCAGGAAGCGCCGAACATGGGCTGCGACGGTTTCGGGGGCCTGGGCGATCCCCGCATGGCCGACGCCTTCGAGCCGCACCGCCAACGCGTACGGAATGAGTGCAGCCATGCCGAGCATCGCGTCCGGCGGCACCACGCGGTCGTGCGAGCCGGCCAGCAGCAGTGTCGGCATCGAAAGCTGTCGCGGGTCGAGTGCGGGCGTGTCTGCGACGGTCTGCGCGCGGCGTCGCGAGCGCTCGGAGCGCGGTGCCGCATGGCGGAAGATCTGCCGGAAGCGCGGGTTGGCGTCGAGGAACTTTGATGGAAAGAAGTACGCGACCAGTTCATCGGCGCTGTCCGGCAAGCGCCCGCGCAGCGCCTGGATCTGCGCGACGCCCACAGGGTTCAGCGCTTCGAGCGCATGCGGCAGCGGCCACGTGCTGCCCAGCACCAGGCGTTCCACCGCCTCGGGATATCGCAGCGCCAGGCATTGCGCCACGCGTCCGCCGAACGAATGGCCGAAGACATGGGCGCGTCGGTGGCCCAGCGCCTGCAGCAGGCCGAGCGCGTCGTGGGCGAGATCGCCGAGCGTCGCAGGCGCATCCGGGTTGGTCGTCTCGCCGCAATCGCGCTGGTCGTACGCGATGACCGTGAAGTGCGGCGCCAGGTGCGGCACGATGTCGTCGAACATCCGGTGGCTGCCCTCCGCGCCGTGGATCAGCAGCAGCGGCGGACCGTCGCCCGACACGGTGCAACGCACGCGCAGGTCGCCGAGTTCAAGCATGGGCGCCATCGGCCTGCCCGCCTTCCTGGTCGAGGTCGAAGGTCATTTCGATCTTCAGCCCGTTGGGGTCGCGCAGGAACAGCTGCTGCAGCGGCCAGCCCGGCACGGGCAGGTCGTCGAAAGGGATGCCGTCGGCGCGCAGGAAGGCCCGCGTGGCCTCCAGCCCCTCGCCCCGGAACGAGATGTGGTCCAGCGGGCCGGTGCCGGCCGTGTCCCTGTGCGGCAGGCTGGCGTACAGGTGGACCACGGGTTGGTCGCCTGCGTAGAGCCAGAAGCCAGGGGCGGGCATCACCGGGCGCGGGCCGGGCGTGAGATTCAGGTATCTGCCGTAGAACGCGACGATCTCCGGCAGGTCGTCGGGCGCGCAGCGGATGGTGAAGTGATGAAGGCCGGTGGTGGGCATGGGGAGCGTCCTTTCGGGTGAGCGGGCTGTGAACGGGTTACCTGCGGAGAATCGAGTCGAGTGCCGAGCCCAGGTCGGCGACCGGATCGGCCGGCACCCACGGCGAACGCCAGGCCACATGGCCGTCGGGCCGCACCAGCGTCGCGCCGC
>CAIQMJ010000605.1 GCA_903872875.1 uncultured Variovorax sp. | reverse complement strand
GTTCTGTTCGGCGTTGTGGATCGCCTGCGCGCGGATTTCTTCCTCGTTGACGAGCTTGGCCGCCTCCTCGTCGATCAGCAGGCGCATCGCTTCGGCGATCTTGAGCTTGCGCGTCTTGCGCTTGCCCTGCCCCATCTGGCCGAACATGCCGCGCAGTTGCTCGGTCATTTCCTCCATGCCGGCGGGCCCCATGATCTCCAGGGGCGCGCGCGTCTCGGCCAGATCGAGCTCGATCTCCTTGTCGTCCAGCGCGTGTTCGCGCAGCTTCTTGCGGAAGGCCTGGCGCGTGGCATTGCCGCCTTCAGGCGCAGCGCCGCCCGCATCGGCAGTGCGGGCTGGCGGCAGCAGCACGTCGAGGATGCGGTCTTCCGCGGCGTCTTCAGCACGAATGCGGACCTTGGCGCTTTCCTTTTCGCGTGTCTGCTTGACGGCGATCTCGGCCAGGTCGCGAATGATCGCGTCGACGTCCTTCCCGACATAGCCGACTTCGGTGAACTTGGTCGCCTCGACCTTGATGAACGGCGCATTCGCGAGCCGCGCCAGCCGGCGCGCGATCTCGGTCTTGCCGACGCCGGTCGGGCCGATCATCAGGATGTTCTTGGGCGTGATCTCGACGCGCAGTGCGCCTTCGACCTGTTGACGGCGCCAGCGGTTGCGCAGCGCAATGGCCACCGCGCGCTTGGCTGCCGGCTGCCCGACGATGTGGTTGTCGAGCTCGGAGACGATTTCCTGGGGGGTCATGGACATGGTCAGAGCGCTTCCACCGTGTGGTTCATGTTCGTGTAGATGCAGATTTCTCCAGCGATCGCGAGCGACTTGCGCACGATCTGCTCGGCCGACAGTTCGGTGTTGTCGATCAGCGCCTTCGCGGCTGCCTGCGCATAGGCGCCGCCGGAGCCGATGGCGATCACGCCATCTTCCGGCTCCAGCACGTCGCCGTTGCCTGTGATGATCAACGAGGTGGTCGCATCGGCCACCGCGAGCATGGCTTCGAGCTTGCGCAGCACACGGTCGGTACGCCAGTCCTTGGTGAGCTCGACGGCTGCACGGGTCAGGTGGCCCTGGTGCTTTTCGAGCTTGGCCTCGAAACGCTCGAAGAGCGTGAAGGCATCGGCGGTGGCGCCGGCAAAGCCGGCGAGCACCTTGCCGTGGTAGAGCCGGCGCACTTTGCGGGCCGTGCCCTTGATGACGATGTTGCCGAGTGTGACCTGCCCGTCCCCCCCAATGGCGACCTGATCGCCCTGGGGAGTCTTGCGGCGCACGCTCACGATAGTGGTGCCGTGAAACTGTTCCATCGAAGTCATCTAGGGATGCTCTCGAGCAATGCAAGCCCGCGTCCGGCAACGCATGCAACTTTCGGCACGCTCAGTGCCGCAGCATCACGCTGGCGTGCGCCGTGACGCCGACCGTGCGAAACAGCACAGCCAACAGACGGTGTGCCTCGACGAGATGCACACGCTCCCCGTTCGCCTCGCGCGCTGCAACCCAATTGCGCAATTCGCCGGCCGCGGCGAGATCGACCCGCACCAAGGCGGCACACGAGATCACCGGTGCCGCACGGCGCACGAGTTCGGCGTCGAGCCGCTGCCAGATCGACAGCACCGGCCCCGCGAGGTCACCCGCGAGCAAGCCGAGACCGGTCGGTACGACAGCCGGGCGTTCGAACTCGAAATCCGACAGCGCAAAGGCCGGTACGGGCGCGCTGGCCGGCGCGGGCGGCTGATCGATCGATTCGCAGCGCGCCTGCGGGTCCTGCCAGGGCAGCGGCGACACCTCGTAGGTGATGCAGTAGTTCAGCGCGACCAGCTCGAACGCATCGGCATCGTTCACCAGACGCAGTGCCGCCATCCGCAGCCGCCACCAGATGTCTTCGACGCTCCGGTCGCCCGTTGGCGTGGCCTCCTCGAGTACCGCCAGCAGGCGGGTACCACCCATCTGCCGCAACTCGACCGGCAGTCCGGCCCAGTGGCTGAAGAGCACGCACAGCGGGGAGGCGGCATTCGGCGCGATCGAAGTCAGCGCGCGCCAGTCGAGCGACCAGATTTCGCCGGCCGCAGCCAGTGCGCGCGTGAGCTGACCAAGACCTTCACGCGTGAGCCTTGGCTCGCTGCGCCAGTCGGCAGCCCGGCCGCCATCCGACGCCGGGCCGGCGGCCGGAACGTTGACGGAGGCCGTCCGCACGCCATGCGCCAGCACACGGAACGAGATCCAGGGCGGCGCAGGCCGGCGAAAACGCTGCGTATAGCGCGTGCCCGCCCTGTCGAAGCGCTCGGCATTGCCGATCGCCCGGTAGAGATCGAGCAGGGTCAGCCAGATCTCCTCGTCGTCGACCTGCGAGCTGTCCGGCGCGAGCATCCGAAGCAGGATCGCCTCTGCGCCGGCATCATCGCGCTGCGCGAAACGCACCGCCGCCTCTTCGAGGCCGTCATGCCCCTCGCCATCGGGCATCGACATGGTGGTGGTGACGGCGCCCGGAAAAGTGGTCGATGGCGCGAGATCCATGCCGGGTGGAAGGTCCGGCGCGGCGCTTCGCGGCGGCGTTCCGGGCTTGGTATCGGCATAGGCGCGCTCGTGCCGATCGGCCGACACCGGCGCAGCCACGATGGCGCCGTCGTCCTGGACCCCACGTATCTTCCACCACTGCTGCGACATCTCCGCTTCGATCTCGTCGATCTTTCGGAGCGTCTGCGCACGGCTGTCGGAGTGGCCCGTTTGCGCGGTCTGCGACGCCGACTCCCGGGTGGAATCGCGGCCTGCCGAAGTTTCTTCGCGTCGGCGCAGCCTGCGCAGCAGATCGAACTCGCGTCTGCGCACGAAATCATTGCGCTGACGCCGAGCCAGGATCGCCTGGAGTTCCTCTCGGCTGTAACTGCTGTCGGCTGCTGGCGCATCCGTCCGGTCGAGGTCCGACCAGTCCTTGAGCGGATTCCGAACGAACTTCACCACCTTCCTGAGCAGGCGGCCGGAATCTTCCTTGGCCATGACGCAAGCGGCCTGTCAGCCCGGTCGGCGCGCCGACCGGATGGCCGGCAGGTCAGTCACCGAACATCTTCTGCTTGAGTTCGCGGCGCTGTTGCGCTTCGAGGGACAGCGTGGCGGTCGGGCGGGCCAGCAGGCGGCCGACGCCGATCGGCTCGCCGGTTTCGTCGCAGTAGCCATAGTCGCCGGCATCGATGCGCTGGATCGACTGCTCGATCTTCTTGAGCAGCTTGCGCTCGCGGTCGCGCGTGCGCAATTCGAGTGCATGCTCTTCCTCGATCGTGGCGCGATCCGCCGGATCGGGCACCACCACCGTGTCCTCACGCAGGTGTTCGGTGGTTTCACCGGCGCTGTCGAGGATGCCCTTCTTGAGCGCAACGAGCTTCAGGCGGAAGAACGCCATCTGCTTGTCGTTCATGTACTCGGCGTCCGGCATCGCAATGACCTCGGCATCGCTGAGCGCCTCGACCGGCTTTTCCTTCCAGTTGTTCGCGAGCTTCGGGTCTTTCTTGACCGCCACGTGCGGCGGCGGCACGAGCGCAGTGGAAACGATCTGCGT
>CAIQMJ010000604.1 GCA_903872875.1 uncultured Variovorax sp. | reverse complement strand
TGCCTGTGGACGTATCCGCCGGCCGCGCCGGCCGAGGGCAAGCTGCGCTCGATCAACCTGCTCAACAACAGCCTGGCGAGCGAGCGCATGGGACCGAACGCGGCCGCGCTCATCGCGGCGGTGCGCCAGGCCTTCGGTCCGCTGCGCACCGTCTGGGGCATCAAGCAGGAGGAAGGGCGCATCAGCTGGGAGCTCTATTTCTACGACTATGCGCGCCGGCAGCGCAGCCGCTCGATCACCCGGCTGCTCGAGGTGATCCGGCCATGGATCGCATCGGCGCTGTCGGTCGACGAGGCGCGCGACTACTTCATGTTCTCGATCGACCTCGACCATGCGGTGCTCGACCAGGGCCGGCCGCTGGACGCGCTGCAGATGTACATCGGCAACGTGGGCAGCACGGTGTCGTCGGGCATCTGCTACGAGCTGACGGTGCAGGCGGTGACGATGAAGAACTTCTATTTCTTCTTCGATGCTCGCACGCAGATCCGCGAGATCGTGGACAAGGTGCGCTCGTCGGCCTATCTCGACCTGGCGCACTTCGACGTCGATACGGTGCTGTGGCCTGAATTGCGCCAGTGCCAGACCATCGTCGTCGCCAACAAGCGGCACCACGACGGTGTGTACTTCTCGCGCATCACCATCGACCAGTTGCTGTTCTTCATGCGCCGGATGGGCTTTCCGGCGGCGCAGCTCGAATTCGCCGAAAGGCACCGCGCCGGACTCGACCATCTGCTGTACGACGTCGGCATCGACTACCGCATGGAAGGTGACCGGCTCAAGGTACTCAAGAGCGCATACTACGGCGCGTTCTAGACGCACAGGACAAGTCCCATGGGTGTTTTCGACCATACGCAATACGTCTCGATGACGATGGAATTCAGATGCAATCTGAAGTGCGTCCATTGCATGATCGAAGACACCATGGACCGGCTGGCGCCGCAGACCCAGGCGCAGTTGCAGGCGCTGTGCGCCAACAACCTGATCCATCGCAAGTGGAAGGGGCTGATCCTCACCGGCTCCGAGATCACCTTGCACCGCGACCTGCCCGAATGGGTCCACATGGCGCGCAGTTCGGGCTTCGAGAAGATCCGCATCCAGACGCACGGCATGCGCCTGGGCAGCGCGGACTATTGCGCCGAACTGGTCGACGCCGGCGTGAACGAATTCTTCATCAGCGTCGCCGCTGCCGATGCCGAGACGCACGATGGCATCACGACGGTGCACGGCTCCTTCGACAAGACGCTGCGCGGCCTGGAGATCCTCGACCGCACGCCCGGCGTCGTCACCATCACCAACACCGTGGTGACCGAGCGCAGCTATCGGCAATTGCCGGAACTCGTCGCCCGGCTTGCGCACCTCAGGCAGCTCGCGCAAATGGAATTCTGGTTCTATTTTCCGATGAGCGAGCAGGACGACAAGGGGCTCGTCGCATCGCACATGGCGGCATTGCCTTACCTGAAACAGGCCATCGCGGATGCCCGCGTGTCCGGTCGCGGCATCGAGGTCAAGAACTTCCCAGAATGCCTGCTGGGCAGCGACGGCGCCATGCTGCACAACGACCAGCCCGAGCTCTACATCGACGACGCTTTCTGGGTCGAGTTCATGCGCAACGGCTTCTACCAGTGCGTCCACCGCGCGCGATGCGCCTCGAAGCAATGCCTGGGGCTCAATACGGCCTACATCAGGAAGTTCGGCTGGCATGAGAGCGAGCTTTCGCCCGTGTCCGGCGCGGTTCGTGCGCAGACCCCCGTCCTGCCGAGGGGATAGGACCCTGTGGACTGAATCTTGCACGCGTATGTACGATCCACGGGAACAGAACCAACCGATTCCGCAACCTCCAATGCATCTCCTCGGAATCCATCACGTCGCCATCATCGCGAGCGACTATGCCGCATCGAAGCGCTTCTATGTCGAAACACTGGGACTTCGGATCGTCGCCGAGACCTATCGCGCGGAGCGGCAATCCTTCAAACTGGATCTGGCGCTGCCGGACGGTTCGCAAGTCGAGCTCTTCTCCTTTCCCGAGCCGCCTCCGCGGCCATCCCGGCCGGAAGCCCGTGGGCTGCGACACCTCGCATTCAGGGTGCCCAGTGTCCAGGCCACAGTGGATGAGCTGGAGCGACAGGGCGTCACCGTGGAGGCGATTCGAATCGATGAAGGGACAGGAAAGGCCTTCACCTTCTTCGCGGATCCCGACGGGCTTCCGCTCGAGCTGTATGAAGCCGACTGAGCCCTCCACGACCGCGGCGGCCATGAGCGCGGCGCCGCCCAGCGCGCCGTGATCGTCCTGGCGATCGACATGGAGGCCCAGCTGGTGTCACTGGAGGCGACGACGCGCAATCCGTCCCGGTAATCCGTCTGCAGAGCCGAAGACGCACTCGACCTCCACACACGCCTGCTACGCAGAACCGCCATAGAGGGCGGGTAAGCTCGCGGCCCATGAAGCGCAACAGCACTCCCAGGCCGTCAGCCGGCAAGGCTTCTGCCGCCGCAGACAAGAGCGACGCATTGGCCACCGTTGAAAATCCCGATGTCTCGGTCTCCGCCGTGCTGGCACGCATCCAGACCCTCTGGTCTTCGCTGGGCCCGGTGGGCCAGCGCATCGCCGACTTCATCGTGAAGAACCCGCGCGAGGTGGTGCACATGTCGGTCAGCGAAGTGGCCGAACGCACGGGCTCCAGCGAAGGCAGCATCGTCGGCCTGTGCAAGAACCTCGGCGCCACCGGCTTCCAGCAGATCAAGATCGCGCTGGCGCAGGAACTGGTGCGGCCGGTGCAGTTCATCCACGAAGACCTCGACCCGCAGGACAACGCCACGGCGGTGATCCGCAAGATCTTCCAGAGCAACGTGCAGACGCTGCACGACACCGAGGCCACACTCGACGCGAAGGCGATGGAGCGCGCAGTGAAGCTGTTCCGCAAGGCCGAGCGCATCGAGATCTACGGCATCGGCAGCTCGGCCACCATCGCCGAGGATGCGCACTACCGCATGCTGCGCATCGGCCTGAACGTGAAGCTGGCGG
>CAIQMJ010000603.1 GCA_903872875.1 uncultured Variovorax sp. | reverse complement strand
GCCGCGACCACGTCCAGCAGCCCGGCCGGCAGCCTGCTGCCCGCGGGCGTGACGAGGGCACCGTCGCGCTCGGCCACGCGCCCGTCCCGGAACAACGCGCCCCGGTGCCCCAGCCCCAGGTTCAGCAGGCTCGGCGTGTTGCGGTGCAGCAGCGGCGTGCCGGTGCGCGCAGGCGGGCCGCCGCTGCCGTTCACCCCGATGCCCAGCACGAGGTTGTCCAGGCCCGCGTTGCCGATCGAATGGCAGCTGGCGCACGACACACGCTGGTTGCCCGACAGCAGCGTGCTCTGGAACAGATTCAGGCCCAGGCTGTACATCGCATCGGACACCTCGGCGCGCGGCAGCCGGGCGATGCCGTTGGCTGCAAGCAGCCGCCGCAATGCGGCGTCGATGCCTTCGGCCGCCGTGGCGTCCGTCGCCGTGCCGGGAGCGATGACGAGGGCGGTCGATGTGGCCGCCGCAGGTGCCGACGCGGCACCGGCAGCGGACGCGGCGGACGACCCCGCGCCACCGCCGCAGGACGGCAGGGCAAGGGTCCCGCTGAGCAGCAAGGCGATGGCGGTTCTCGATCTCACGTGGGCAGTCCTTCGGATTCGGTGGATGGGTCTTCGGCCTTTCGCTATGTATCTATCTACATAGCGATAGGCGAACGCGTTTGCGTCTTTTCGCAAACGGCATGCCATGGCGGGCGATGGCCCGCATGGCGCCGTGAGGAGAGAAGCAACCTGTTGATTTCGAAGAGAAAACCAGGGCGATGCGGCGTTGGCGGCGCCTGTGGCCGCTATCGAAGACGTTGTGTGCTAAGCGACATAACGAACGTTTGGCCGTTGCATTTGCGACAGGCGCGCCATCGCGCCGCGAAGCCACGCCGTCAGGCAGCGACCGGCGTGTCCAGCAGCGCCTTCAGATTCAGCGTCATGTTCGTCCTGGTCGCATCGGCATAGGGGCAGATGCCGCGCGCGCGTTCCATCAGGCTGTCGGCCGTGGCCTGGTCGAGCGGGCCCGCCATGAAGGCCGTGAGGCTCAGCGCCATGCGGTAGGCGCCTTCGAAGTTCACGTACATCGACAGCACGGCCTCGATGTAGCAGCCGCGCAGCGGCAGCTTGTCCTGCCGCGCGATGTGACGGATCGAATGCTCGAAGCACGCCGCGAAGGCCGCTGCGAACAACTGCTCGGGGTTCGGCCCGCCGCCCTTGCCGCCCATGGCGGACGGTACCGCGAGCTTCAGCTTGAAGTCGCCGTCATCGCTCTGCACCTGGCCGCCGCGGCCGCCCTGGCTGAGCATCGTGGTCGTGTAGACGAGATCCATGGTCGATGTGTTCCGTGGTTCAGCCGCCTAGCAGTTTCTTCTGCTCGCTCGTCGAGTAGTTGCTCAGGTGTCCGGCACGTGCCGCGGCGCGGCGGTTCGACATGCGGATGGCCTCGATCCGTCCGGCCGGCGCGATGCGCGAGACGGCCTTCTCCAGCGCGGTGCCGGCGCATTGCGGGCAGGCCGGGGTCTGGCCGGCGCGCACCAGGGCTTCGAAGCGGTGGCCGCAGGCCGGGCAGTGGTAGTCGTAGAGGGGCATTGGCGGTTCTCGGCTCAGCGTGGGCTGGAGCATGGGTTGGAAGGGATGGACGGCCGGGCGGTGCAGCCTTCGAGCGAAGCCGGCGCCGCAGGCGCATCCGGGCCGAGGCCGACCCAGGCGTGCACATCGGCGATGTCGAAGCCGACCTTGCGCTCGCCGTCCGCCTCCATCAGCGGCCGGCGGATCAGCAAGGGCTCGGCCAGCAGCAGGTCGAGTGCGGCAATGGCGTCCAACGTTTCGGGCACCACCTCGCCCGATTTCACGCGGGGAGCGGCGCGGTTGAACCATGCGGCCACCGGCAGCGGTGCCAGAAAGGCGAGCAACGAAAGCCGGGTCCACGGCCAGCGCAGCAGGTCGCGTGTTTCCAGGGTGTGGTGAGCGCCGCGCAGCAGCGCCTTCTGGCGCGCATTGCCGCCGCAGCCGGGCTTTTCGTAGAAGACGATGTGGGTCATGGCGGGTGTGTGGACGGGGATCAGGGCGGGACGCTGCGCAGCAGGCGCAGGCAGTCGATGTTGGCCGCCATGTCGAGCGCGCTGAAGCCGTCCTGTGTGCGCAGGCGGACGTCGGCGCCGAGTGCGAGAAGGGTGCGCAGCACGGCGGTCCTGCCGGAGGACGACGCGTACATCAGGCAGGTCGCACCGGCCTTGTTGGCATGGTCGATCGGCACGCCGGCTCGCGCCAGGCGCTCCACCGCCGCAGGGTCGCCGTGCACGCAGGCGAACCAGAGCGCGTTGTTGCCGTCCCTGTTGGTGGCGGCCAATGCCACGCCGTGCGCGATCAGCAGCGTGAGCGCATCCGCCTCGCCGCGCCAGGCGGCGACCATCAGGGGCGTGTGCCCGTTGGGGCCGGGCGTCTCGGGGTCGGCGAAGCCCTTCTCCGCCAGCCAGCCGGCGAGCGGCAACGCGAGGGGGCGCGGGGCCGCCAGCGTCTCCCGGCGTGCTTCCACGGCCGTTGCGGCCGTCGCCATCGCGGCCCAGGCAGCGTGTCCTCCGATCAGGTCGCACACATCGGTGAAGCCGAAGTCCGCGAACATCTGTGCCCAGCCCTGGCTCGACCGGCCATGGCCGCAGTAGATGAGCACGGCTCGGCGATGCCCGGTACGCAGCAGCAGCGTGTCCTGGTTCTCGCCCGACAGGCGCAGCGCGCCGGGCCAGCCGTCGCGGGCGTGGCTGGCGGCATCGCGCGCGTCGAGCACCAGCGCGTCCGGCCGCGAGGACCGCCACGCGCCGAGTTCGGCGACGGTGAGTCGGCGGAAGGTGCGCTGGCCGAACATCAGGCGCGCGCCGGCAAGGCGTTCCCGTTCATGCGCATCGCTCGCGCGCGCCGAGGCGCCACTGCGCCATCGAGAGCAGTTCGCGTGCGCGGTCGGCCGCCATGTCGACCGCGCGCCGGCCATCCGGTGCGCTCGGCGCGAGCGCCGCACCTTGTGCGACCAGCAGGCGGGTGACCTCGACGCGACCGGCCGCGGCGGCCTGCATGAGGCAGGTGATGCCTTCGTCGTCGGCATGGTCGAGCGGCGCACCGGCCGCGATCAGGCGCAGGATGATGCCGGGCGCACCGTGCAGGCAGGCGAACCAGAGCGCGTTGCGGCCCTCGTCGTCCACCGCGTCGGCACGTGCGCCGCGCGCCAGCAGCGCCTCGACGATCTCGAATTCGCCGTGATGCGCCGCACGCATCAGCGGCGTCATGCCGTTCTCGGCGCGCGCCTGCGGCCCGGGAAAGTCCTGGTACGCGAGCCAGAGGTCGATGGGCCGCATGGCAGTCGGTGGATGGATGTCGTTGTGCCGGTCCGTCCGCGGGCTCAGACCGGCCGGTTCTCGTTCGGGTTGCGCACCGGTCCCATCAACGCCAGTCCCTCGGCGTAGGTGATGGTGTCGAAGGTGACGTCGAACTTGAGCGCGGCATTGGCCACGGCGTCCAGCTTGCCGGCCGTGTCCTTCTTCTTGAGTTCAGTCTTCTCGAGGTAGAGCAGTTCCAGCAGTTCGTTGTACACCGTCGACTCGTCGATCGGCAGCACGTAGAACATCGCACCCTTGCAGGGAACCTGGTACTTCTTCGAAACGTCGATGTTGTTGCAGAACAGGAAGTATTTGCCGCCCGCGCTGAGCGTGTCGCCCAGCACCTCGGCCACGTCCTTCAGGTGCTCGAAACTCAGCAGGTAGCCCGCGAAGAAGGGCAGGTGGCTCTGGCCCACGGTGGCGATGGCCATGACCTGGTCGCAGCTCAGTTCGGGCGGCCGGGCCTCGTCGGCCAGCTTGGGCGCGAAGCGCAGCGCGAGTTCGCCGCGGAAGCCGACCCGGTTGAAGACGTTGGTCGGCGCCTTGAGCACGGGGTTGAGCAGCCGTCCTTCCCTTTCGAGTCGCGCGAAGGCGGTGTCGTCGAGCGCTTTGCGCTCCAGCGTGGCATTCATGAGGGTCCTTGATGGTGATGGAGAACAGGGTGATGGGGGCCGAAGGCGTCAGGCCGCGGCCGTGTTGCGCATCCAGTCGGCGGTCTTGAAGAAGGCGGCCATGAGTTCGGCCTGCAGCGCGGGCGGTGCGTTCACGTCCGCGAGCGCCGCGCCCATGCAGGCGAGCCAGGCGTCGCGCTCCGCCGGTCCGATGGCGAAGCCCGCGTGCCGCATGCGCAGGCGCGGATGGCCACGCTGCGCGGTGTATTGCTTCGGTCCGCCCAGCCACTCGCACAGGTACAGCACCAGGACGGTCCTGGTCGACGCGAGGTCGGGTTCGTGCATCGCGCGGATGCCGCGTGCGTCGGGCCGCGTATCCATGTGGCGATAGAAGGCATCGACCAGCCGGACCACGCCGGCTTCTCCACCCAGCATCGCGAAATGAGGGGGGCGCAGGAGATCGAGCGGAGTGGCAGTCGGACTGGTCGTGGTGGACTCCGTAGCAGCGCTGGTACCCAAGGCTGAGATCGAGGGCGAGATGGGCGACAGTCATGTCGGCTTGCAAGCCCGACTCATGAGCCAGGCTTTGCGTAAGCTCACCGCTGCTATCGGCAAG
>CAIQMJ010000602.1 GCA_903872875.1 uncultured Variovorax sp. | reverse complement strand
GGCGTTGAAGCCAGCCTCGTCGACTTCGACACCGCGCTCGCGGCAGACGTCGGCCGACAAATCCAGCGGAAAGCCGAAGGTGTCGTGCAGCTTGAAGGCAACGTCGCCCGGCAGCACCTTGGCGTCGCCGGCCAGCGCCGTGTCGAGGATCTCCATGCCGTTGGCGAGCGTCTCGAAGAAGCGCTCTTCCTCGGCCTTCAGCGTGTCGGTGATGCGCTGCGCGTCGGCCACCAGCTTCGGGTAGGCGTCGCCCATCAGCTTCACGAGGTCGGGAACCAGCTTGTGGAAGAAAGGCTTCTTCTGGCCGAGCTTGTAGCCGTGGCGGATGGCGCGGCGGATGATGCGGCGCTGCACGTAGCCGCGGCCTTCGTTCGACGGGATCACGCCGTCGGCCACCAGGAAGGAGGTGGCGCGGATGTGGTCGGCGATCACCTTGAGCGACGCGTTGCCGAGGTCCTGCGTGCCGGTTTCGCGCGCGGCTGCCTTGATCAGCGCGTCGAAGATGTCGATCTCGTAGTTGCTGTGCACGTGCTGCAGGATGGCGGCGAGCCGCTCCAGGCCCATGCCGGTGTCGACGCAGGGCGCGGGCAGCTTCCTGACCGAGCCATCGGGCTGCATGTCGAACTGCATGAACACGTTGTTCCAGATCTCGATGTAGCGGTCGCCGTCTTCATCGGGGCTGCCGGGCGGGCCGCCCGCGATCTCGGGGCCGTGGTCGAAGAAGATCTCGGAGCACGGGCCGCACGGGCCGGTGTCGGCCATCATCCAGAAGTTGTCGGACATGTAGCGGCCGCCCTTGTTGTCGCCGATGCGCACGACACGCTCGGGCGGCAGGCCGATCTCCTTGGTCCAGATGTCGTAGGCCTCGTCGTCCTCGATGTAGACGGTGGCCCAGAGCTTGTCTGCCGGCAGCTTGTAGACGGTGGTCAGCAGCTCCCAGGCCCAGGTGAGCGACTCGCGCTTGAAGTAGTCGCCGAAGCTCCAGTTGCCGAGCATCTCGAAGAAGGTGTGGTGGCGCGCGGTGTAACCCACGTTCTCGAGGTCGTTGTGCTTGCCGCCGGCGCGCAGGCAGGCCTGAACGGACGCAGCGCGCACGTAGCTGCGCTTGTCTTCACCGAGGAACACGTCCTTGAACTGGACCATGCCGGAGTTCGTGAACATCAGGGTCGGGTCGTTGCCCGGCACGAGGGAACTCGACGGGACGACCGTGTGCCCCTTGGATGCGAAGAAGTCGAGGAAGGTCTTGCGGATGTCTGCGACGCTGAAAGTGGGCTGGCTCATCTTGGAATCTTGTAATACCGGGATGCCTCGAGGTGCCTGGGTGCACCTAAATGCTTGATTTGCTTGAACATTCGATTATAGGTTTCGGCCACGCCCTCGATGCGCGTGCTGGCATCGCCCGGCGCCAGGCCTTCGTCCGGTTTTCCCTCGACCGGATGCCGCCTTTACGCAGTGCGGTTGAGGGTGCCGTGGCGGCCAGCTGGTTCTGCTCGAACCAACTGACGTCGTGCCGCGTACCTTATTCGGGGGATGTGCGCGCGTGTCGCCAAACTTGATACTGACCCGAACCGTCGCGCCGC
>CAIQMJ010000601.1 GCA_903872875.1 uncultured Variovorax sp. | reverse complement strand
CGGCCTGGTGCGCGACGTGGCCGACCTCGTGAGCAGCGCCCAGTCGATCGGTCGCCAGCAGGCCGAGCAGCGCGACGCCCAGGCTGCCGCCGAGGGCGCCTATGAAATTGCGGTGCAGCGCTATCGCGCAGGCCTCGGCAACTACCTCAACGTGTTGACGGCCGAAACCGCCGTGCTGGCCCAGCGCCGTCTGGCGGTCGATCTCAGCGCTCGCGCGCTCGACACACAGGTCGGACTCGCTCGCGCACTCGGCGGTGGCTGGCAACCCGGCGCCGTCGTCGCCAGCAGCACCGAATCCGCGGCAAGCGCCGCTCACTGAATACCGCCGAATCGAAGGAAATCAAGATGGACAACAACACTTCCAACGCCGCCCCGGCCGCAGCAGCGCCGGTTCCCAATACCAAGCGCCGCCGTGCATTGACCGTACTTGCTGCCGTGGTGGTCGTTGCCGGTGCAGGCTGGGGTCTCTACGACTGGCTCGTTCTCAGCCACTACGAGGACACCGACAACGCCTACGTGCAGGGCAACGTGATCCAGATCACGCCCCAGATGGCCGGCACCGTGATGTCGATCATGGCGGACGACACCGATTTCGTGAAGTCCGGACAGCCGCTCGTGCAGCTCGATCCGGCCGATGCCAAGGTCGCGTTCGAGCAGTCCGAGGCTGCGCTCGCACAGGCCGTTCGCCAGGTGCGCACGCTGTACGCCAACAACGGCTCGCTGGCCGCACAGGTCACGCTGAAGCAGGCGGACATCGTCCGCGCGCAGAGCGACATCGCCCGCGCGCAGGACGACCTCAAGCGCCGGCAGGCCCTGACCGGCAATGGTGCCGTGTCGAAGGAAGAGCTCAATCACGCCGAAACCACGCTGGCCAACGCCAAGAGCGCACTGGCTGCGGCGCAGGCCGGTGTCGCCGCTGCGCGCGAGCAACTCACCAGCAACCAGTCGCTTACCGAAGGTACCAGCGTCGAGCAGCACCCCAGCGTGCTGGCCGCCGCCGCCAAGGTTCGCGAGGCATGGCTCTCGACGCAGCGCGCCGTGCTGCCCGCTCCGGTCGACGGCTACGTGGCACGCCGTACCGTGCAGCTCGGCCAGCGCGTTGCCGCCGGCACGCCGCTGATGTCGGTCGTGCCGCTGAACCAGCTGTGGGTCGACGCCAACTTCAAGGAAGTGCAGCTGCGCAACATCCGCATCGACCAGCCGGTCAAGCTGACGGCCGACCTGTACGGCAAGAAGGTCGAATACACGGGCAGGGTGGCGGGCCTCGGCATCGGCACCGGTGCCGCCTTCGCGCTGCTGCCGGCGCAGAACGCAACCGGCAACTGGATCAAGGTGGTGCAGCGGGTGCCGGTGCGCATCGCGCTCGATCCCGAGCAACTCAAGGCCAATCCGCTGCGCGTGGGCCTGTCGATGGATGCGGTGGTCGACGTGACGACCAAGGATGGCAAGTCGCTGGCCGAAGCGCCGCGCGCGACACCGTTCGCCCAGACCCAGGTCTATGCGGGCTTCGACAACGGCGCTGACGCCGAAGTGCAGCGCATCATCGCTGCCAACCTCGGGCGCGGATCCGTTCCGGCGGCCACGCGTGCCGCGCCTGCTGCCCCTGCAGCTGCTCCGGCCGTGCATCCGTCCGCCTCGAGCGGTCCGGGCGCGAAGCTGGCAATGCAGGCCACGCGCGGTTGAGAGCTGGCGAACGCCCGATGGCTACCGCTCCCGCCTTTACACCCCACGCGCCGCTCGAAGGATCGGCTCGCGTCTGGGGCACGATCGCGCTGTCGGCTGCGACCTTCATGAACGTGCTCGACTCGTCGATCGCCAACGTGTCGCTGCCCGCGATCTCCGGTGACCTCGGGGTGAGTTCGACCCAGGGCACCTGGGTGATCACCAGCTTCGCGGTGGCCAACGCCATCGCGGTGCCGCTCACCGGCTGGCTCACGCAGCGCTTCGGCCAGGTGCGCCTGTTCATGACCAGCGTGTTGCTGTTCATCATCAGCTCCTGGCTGTGCGGCCTGGCACCGAACATGACCACCCTGATCGCGTTCCGCGCGCTACAGGGCTTCGTCGCCGGCCCGATGATTCCGTTGTCGCAGACGCTGTTGCTGGCGAGCTATCCGCGCGCCATGGCCGGGCTCGCGATGGCGATGTGGGCCATGACCACGCTGGTCGCGCCGGTGATGGGGCCGCTCCTCGGTGGCTGGATCACCGACAACATCTCGTGGCCCTGGATCTTCTACATCAACATTCCCGTCGGCATCCTCGCGGCGACCATCACCTGGGCGATCTATCGCAAGCGCGACACGCCGACCAAGAGCTTGCCGATCGATTCGGTGGGGCTGGCCTTGCTTGTGCTGTGGGTCGGTTCACTGCAGCTCATGCTGGACAAGGGCAAGGAGCTCGACTGGTTCCATTCCGGTGAAGTGATTGCCATGGCGGTGGCGGCGGTGGTCGGCTTCGCCTTCTTCATCGCCTGGGAGCTCACCGAGGAACACCCGGTGGTCGACCTGTCGCTGTTCAAGCGTCGCAACTTCTGGTCGGGCGCTGTGGCGACGGCTGTGGGTTACGGCTTGTTCTTCGGCAACGTGGTGCTGCTGCCGCTTTGGCTGCAGCAATACATGGGCTACACCGCGACGCAGGCCGGCATCGTGCTTGCGCCGGTCGGTTTGCTGGCGATCGTGCTGTCGCCGATGGTCGGGCTCACCGTCGGCAAGATAGATCCACGCCGTTACGTGACCTTCTCGTTCCTGGTGTTCGCACTGGTGCTGTGGATGCGTTCGCGCTTCAGTACGCAGGCCGACATCGCGACCATCCTGGTGCCGACGATCATCCAGGGCGTGGCGATGGCGTTCTTCTTCATTCCGCTGGTGACGATCACGCTGTCGGGCCTCACGCCGGACCGCATTCCGGCGGCCTCCGGCCTGTCGAACTTCCTGCGGATCACCGCGGGCGCGATGGGCACGTCGATCGTCACGACGGTGTGGGACAACCGCGCGACGGTGCACCACGCCCAGCTGTCGGAGTCGATCAACAACGGCAATGCCGCGGCGATGAGCACCATCAGCAACCTGACGAGCAGCGGCTTCAGCACCGATCAGGTGCTCGCGCAGATCAACCGCATGATTGATCAGCAGGCCTTCATGCTGGCGTCGAACGACGTGTTCTATGCGTCGGCCGTGCTGTTCGTGATGCTGATCCCGCTGGTATGGCTGTCGCGGCCGGCGCGTGGCGGCGGCAATGCCGACGCGGCGGCTGGCGCGCACTGAGGGCGGCTGACAGCGGGTTTACTCGGATTGGAAAAAAGGCGGCTTCGGCCGCCTTTTTCTTTGGGCGTGCAAAGGGCAGGGCGCGGCCGCTTGGTTGCAGTGCAGCATAGGCATTTGCCCCAGTACGCAAGGCTTCGGCGGGCGTCAACAATGCCCTCGGCGCTCAGATGGAGCGCAGCAGATGGACCGCATGACCGACCTCTTCCTCCAACCCCAAGGCAACTGCGCGAGATGAGCGACACGATCCTCGAAACACGTCAGCTCACCAAGGAATTCAAGGGCTTCACGGCAGTCAGCAAGGTCGACCTTTCTGTGGCCAGGGGTTCCATCCACGCGCTGATCGGACCCAACGGCGCAGGCAAGACGACCTGCTTCAACCTGCTGACCAAATTCCTCGAACCGACCTCCGGCACGATCCTGTTCAACGGCGAGGACATCACGCGCGAGCGGCCGGCGCAGATCGCGCGGCGCGGCATCATCCGCTCGTTCCAGATCTCGGCCGTGTTCCCGCATCTCACGCTGCTGGAGAACGTGCGCCTGGGCCTGCAGCGCGCGCTCGGCACGTCCTATTACTTCTGGAAGAGCGAGAAGTCGCTCAAGCCGCTCGATGCGCGGGCGCGTGAGCTGCTGGCGGAGGTCGGGCTCGAAGAGCTGGCCGACGAGCAGACCGTGAACCTGCCCTATGGCCGCAAGCGGGCGCTCGAGATCGCGACCACGCTGGCGATGGAACCCGAACTCATGCTGCTCGACGAACCGACCCAGGGCATGGGCCACGAGGACGTGCACCGCGTGGCCGAACTCATCAAGCGCGTGTCGGTCGGCCGCACCATCCTGATGGTCGAACACAACATGAGCGTGGTCTCGACCATCGCCGACACCATCACCGTGCTGCAGCGTGGCGCGGTGCTGGCCGAAGGCCCGTATGCCGAGGTGTCGCGCAACCCGCAGGTCATGGAGGCCTACATGGGCACGACCGATGGCCAGTTGCAAGGGGCGCACTGAATGACCCCCACGCTTCGCACTTCGTGTCGTTCGCTGTCCCCCGGGGGCGCGCAAGCCTCCCATATGGCGGCCCGGCGGGAGGCCTCATGACCGCCGCACTCGAAATCAAGGGCCTGCAGGCCTGGTACGGCGAGTCGCACGTGCTGCACGGCGTCGACCTGGTCGTTCAGCCGGGCGAGGTCGTCACGCTGCTGGGCCGCAATGGCGCAGGTCGCACGACCACCATGCGTGCCGTGATGGGCCTGACGGGCGCCCGCAAGGGCAGCATCCAGGTCAACGGCGTCGAAACCATCGGCCTGCCGACCTACCGCATCGCGCATCTCGGCATCGGTTACTGCCCGGAAGAGCGGGGCATCTTCGCGAGCCTGTCGACCGAAGAGAACCTGATGCTGCCGCCGACCCTCAAGGGCATGGGCGCGGGCATGTCGGTCGACGAGATCTACGAGATGTTCCCCAACCTGGCCGAACGGCGCAACAGCCAGGGCACGCGCCTGTCCGGCGGCGAGCAGCAGATGCTGGCGGTCGCGCGGATCCTGCGCACCGGCGCGCGGCTGCTGCTGCTCGACGAGATCTCGGAAGGCCTCGCGCCCGTGATCGTGCAGGCGCTGGCGCGAATGATCCAGACGCTGCGCAGCAAGGGCTACACGGTCGTGATGGTCGAGCAGAACTTCCGCTTCGCCGCTCCGCTTGCCGATCGTTTCTACGTGATGGAGCACGGCCGCATCGTCGAGAAGTTCGGCGCGTCCGAACTCGAATCGAAGATGCCCGTGCTCAAGGAATTGCTTGGCGTTTAGTTCCCTTGTTGATGACTGGATGGAGACACACATGAAAAAACAACTCACCGCACTTGCCCTGGCCATTGGTGCACTGGCGCTTGCTTCTGCCGCGCAGGCGCAGGAAAAGGTCAAGATCGGCCTGATCACCGACATGTCGAGTCTGTACTCCGACGTGGAAGGCAAGAACGGTGCCCTGGCGATCCAGATGGCGATCGACGACTTCGGCGGCAAGGTGCTGGGCCAGCCGATCGAACTGATGTCGACCGACCACCAGAACAAGGCCGACATCGCGGCGTCGAAGGCGCGCGAGTGGATCGACACGCAGGGCGTGACGATGGTCTTCGGCGGCACCAACTCCGGTACCGCGCTCGCGATGGCCAAGGTCGCGCAGGAGAAGAAGCGGGTGTACTTCAACAACGGCGCCGGAACGTCGGCGCTGACCAACGAGGCCTGCTCGCCCTACACCGTCCACTACGCGTACGACACGGTCGCCCTGGCAAAGGGCACCGGAAGCGCGGTGGTCGACAAGGGTGGCAAGACCTGGTTCTTCCTGACGGCCGACTATGCGTTCGGCCAGGCGCTCGAAGCCGACACCACGACGGTCGTCAAGGCCAAGGGCGGCACGGTAGTCGGCGCGGTGCGGCATCCGCTGAATGCATCGGACTTCTCCTCCTTCCTGCTGCAGGCGCAGAACTCCAAGGCACAGATCCTCGGCCTGGCCAACGCCGGCGGCGACACGATCAACGCGATCAAGGCTGCCCGCGAGTTCGGCATCAACAAGACGATGAAGACGGCCGGCCTGCTGGTCTTCCTGAGCGACATCCACAGCCTGGGACTGAAGAACACCGAAGGCCTGCTGCACACGACCAGCTGGTACTGGGACCTGAACGACGACACGCGCAAGTTCGCGCAGAAGTTCTGGGACAAGACCAAGCGCATGCCGACCGACGTGCAGGCAGCCGACTACTCGGCGACGACGACCTACCTGAAGGCGGTTGCCGCCGCCAAGACCACCGATGCCGACAAGGTCATGGCGCAGCTCAAGAGCATGAAGATCGACGACTTCTACGGCAAGGGCCAGATCCGTGCGGATGGCAGCTTCATCCACGACATGTACCTGGTCGAGGCGAAGTCGCCAGCGGAATCGAAGAAGCCTTGGGACTACCTCAAAGTCGTGACCAAGCTGCCGGGCGAGCAGGTCTTCACGACCAAGGCCGAAACCAAGTGCGAACTCTGGAAGTGACGCGCCGCGTCACCCAGGCCCCTTTCCAATCCTGAACGGACATCGATCATGAACAAGGCCATTGCGTTTTCCGCCGTCGCCCTCGCTGCCGCACTCGCCACCGCAGGTGCGCAGGCGCAGGACAAGGTCAAGATCGGCTTCATCACCGACATGTCGAGCCTCTACGCCGACGTCGAAGGCAAGAACGGTGCGCTGGCCATCCAGATGGCCATCGACGACTTCGGCGGCAAGGTCAACGGCATGCCGATCGAGCTGCTGTCGGCCGACCACCAGAACAAGGCGGACATCGCCGCGTCGAAGGCGCGCGAGTGGATCGACACGCAGGGCCTGACGATGCTGTTCGGCGGTACCAGCTCCGGCACCGGTCTCGCGATGGCCAAGGTCGCGCAGGAGAAGAAGCGCGTCTTCATGGTCAACGGCGCGGGCAGCTCGGCGCTCACCAACGAGCAGTGCAGTCCCTACACGGTGCACTACGCCTATGACACGGTTGCGCTGGCCAAGGGCACGGGCAGTGCAGTCATTGCACGTGGCGACAAGAACTGGTACTTCCTGACGGCCGACTATGCATTCGGCCAGGCATTGGAAGCCGACGCGACCAAGGTCGTCAACGAGAAGGGCGGCAAGGTGCTGGGCAGCGTGAAGCATCCGCTCAACACTTCCGACTTCTCGTCCTATCTGCTGCAGGCGCAGAACTCGAAGGCGCAGGTGCTGGCGCTGGCCAATGCCGGCGGCGACACGATCAACGCGATCAAGGCGGCCAAGGAGTTCGGCATCAACAAGACCATGAAGATGGTCGGCTTGCTGGTCTTCGTGACCGACATCCACAGCCTGGGCCTGAAGAACACCGAAGGCCTGCTGCTCACGACCAGCTGGGACTGGAACCTCGACGACAAGACGCGTGCCTTCGGCCGCAAGTTCTTCGACAAGACCAAGCGCATGCCGACCGACATCCAGGCAGCGGACTACTCGGCCACCATGACCTACCTGAAGGCGGTGCAGGCGGCCAAGACGGTCGACGCCGACACGGTGATGGCACAGATCAAGAAGACGCCGATCGACGACTTCTACGCCAAGGGCGTGGTGCGTCCGGACGGGCGCTTCGTGCACGACATGTACCTGGTGCAGGTCAAGTCGCCGGCCGAATCGAAGGAGCCCTGGGACTACTACAAGGTGGTCGCGAAGCTGCCCGGCGACCAGGTCTACACGACCAAGGCCGAGAGCAAGTGCAGTCTCTGGAAATGACGACGTCCAGGCCGGCCGCTGCGGCGGTCGCCCGGTCACACGACAGTCTTTGAAGCGACCCCTGAATCCATGACCCTCTCGCTCCCAGCCTTGTTGAGCCAGCTCCTCCTCGGGCTGGTCAACGGGTCGTTCTACGCGATCCTCAGCCTCGGGCTGGCGGTGATCTTCGGCCTGCTCAACGTCATCAACTTCGCGCACGGCGCACTGTTCATGCTGGGGGCGATCCTCAGCTGGATGGCGATGGAATATTTCGGCATCAACTACTGGGTGATGCTGATCGTCGCGCCGATCATCGTCGGCCTGTTCGGCGTGCTGATCGAGCGCTTCCTGCTGCGCTGGATCTACAAGCTCGACCATCTCTATGGCCTGCTGCTCACGCTCGGCCTCACGCTGCTGATCGAGGGCGTGTTCCGCTCCGTGTACGGCGTCTCGGGTCTGGGCTACGACGCGCCGGATGCGCTCTCCGGTGCCACCGACGTCGGCTTCATGGTGCTGCCCAACTACCGTGCCTGGGTGGTCGTCGCGTCGCTCGTCATCTGCTTCGCCACCTGGTTCATCATCGAGAAGACGCGGCTCGGTGCCTACCTGCGCGCCGGCACCGAGAACCCACGGCTGGTCGAGGCCTTCGGCGTCAACGTGCCTCTGATGATCACGCTGACCTATGCCTTCGGCGCGGCACTCGCCGCCTTCGCTGGCGTGCTTGCCGCGCCGGTGATCCAGGTCACGCCGCTGATGGGGCAGAACCTGATCATCGTGGTGTTCGCGGTCGTCGTGATCGGCGGCATGGGCTCGATCATGGGCGCCATCCTTACCGGCCTCGGCCTCGGTGTGATCGAGGGCCTGACCAAGGTCTTCTATCCCGAGGCGTCGTCCACCGTCGTGTTCGTGATCATGGTCGTCGTGCTGCTGATTCGCCCCGCGGGACTGTTCGGAAAAGAAAAGTAAGTCGGCCGCCGCATGAAAAAAACCTCCGTTGCCATCTACGGCCTGTTGCTGGTCGCACTGTTGCTGGCCCCGTTCCTCGGTGCCTATCCGGTGTTCGTGATGAAGCTCATGTGCTTCGCGCTGTTCGCCTCTGCCTTCAACCTGTTGCTGGGCTACACCGGCCTCCTGTCGTTCGGCCACGCTGCATTTCTCGGTGGCTCGGCCTATGTGGCCGGCTATGCGATGAAGGCCTGGGGCTTCACGCCCGAACTCGGCCTGATCGCCGGCACGGTGTTCGGCGGCTTGCTGGGGTGGCTCTTCGGGATCCTTGCGATCCGGCGGCAGGGCATCTACTTCGCGATGATCACGCTGGCACTCGCGCAGATGATGTTCTTCGTCGCGCTGCAGGCCAAGTTCACCGGCGGTGAGGACGGCCTGCAAGGCGTGCCGCGCGGCAAGCTGTTCGGCCTGATCGACTTGTCGAACGACCTCGCGATGTACTACGTCGTGCTGGCCGTCGTGGTCGCCGCGTTCCTGCTGATCGTGCGGACGATCCATTCGCCGTTCGGCCAGGTGCTCAAGGGCATCAAGGAGAACGAACCGCGGGCACTGTCGCTGGGTTACGACGTGAGCCGCTTCAAGCTGCTGGCCTTCGTGATCTCGGCGGCCATGTCGGGGCTGGCCGGTTCGCTCAAGACGCTGGTGCTCGGCTTCGCGACGCTCAGCGACGTGCACTGGACCGCCTCGGGCCAGGTCATCCTGATGACGCTGGTCGGTGGCCTCGGTACCTTGTCGGGCCCGCTGGTCGGCTCGGCCGTGGTCGTGCTGCTGGAGAACAAGATCGGCGAGTTCGGCAGCCTGGTCGCACGCCTCACGACCATCGACTGGTTCAACACGCTGGGCGAGTCGGTGACCATGGTCACCGGCCTGATCTTCGTGGTCTGCGTGCTGGCGTTCCGCCGCGGGATCATGGGCGAGATCATCGCGTTCGTGGACCGTCGCAGGGGCCGGGCGCGGCATTGAATGGCAGAGGTGGGTGGCGGCCGCTGCAGCCGCGGCCGCAACCGGCTCAACCGCGTTCCCGTGCCATCGCGCGCACCGCCTCGCGCAGCGCAAGGATGCCGGGTTCGATCTGGGTCACTTCGATCGATGACAGACGCAACCTGAAGTAAGGGCAGGGTCGAGGCGGCTGCGCGAAGAACACATCGCCCGGTTCGATCAGAACGCCGTGCTCGCGCGCGCGGATGGCCAGCGCGCCGCCGTCGAGCCACGCAGGCGCCTGCACCCAGACCGATGCGCCGCCCTGCGCCAGCGTGCACTCGAATTCCGGCAGATGTTCGGCCAATGCCTTCAACGTGGCTTCCATGCGCGGCATCAGTACCTGGTTGACGCGGCGCGCATGCGAGTCATGGTGGCCCAGCGACAGGAACAAGGCATACGCGTGCTGCAGGAACGCGCTCGGGTGCCGCACCATCGCATGCCGCAGCACGCGCAGCTCGCTGATGAGCTCCTTCTGCGCCACGATGTAACCCAGCCGCAGCGCGGGCGACAGGCTCTTCGACAGCGAGCCGATGTAGATCACCCGGCCGGTCTTGTCGAGGCTCTTGAGGGCAGGCATCGGTTCGCCGGCATAGAGGTTCTCGGCCTCGTAGTCGTCCTCGATCACCACGAAATCCTGCAGCGCTGCCTTGCGCAGCAACCATTGGCGGCGCTCCAGGCTCAGCGTGTGGGTGGTCGGGCTCTGGTGCGAAGGTGTGACGAACACGTAGTCGAGCCCCGGCAGCGACTCGACCACCAGCCCTTCTTCATCCACAGGGATCCCGACGATCTGCGAGGTCCGAAGCGAGAACGCGTTGCGCGCATGCGGATAGCCCGGTTCTTCGAAGCCGACACGCGTGCCGCGATCGAACAGTGCTTCGGCGACGAGGTAGCACGCATGCTGCGCGCCGACCGTCACGAGGATCTCCTCCGGCAGGGCGAACACGCCGCGCTTGGGCAACAGCCGCGTGCGGATCTGCTCGATCAGGTCGGGCGCGTCTTCGGTCTCGAAATCGGGCGTCCAGCTCGGCAGTTGCGAGCGCGCCAGGCTGCGCACGCAGCATTCGCGGAAGTCCTCGGTAGGAAACTGCTGGGCGTCGTGCGTGCCATAGACGAAGGGGTAGGGCATTGCACGCCAGTGCTCGGGCTTCGACAGGGTCGGCTGGTCGCGCAGCGACCGCAGTACACGCGTTGCCCAGGCGGGCGGCGTGCCCATGTCCGCACCCTCCCGAACGAACGGATCGACGAGGTGATCGGTTTCGCGGATCGATGCCGGCCGCGCATCCTCGCGCACGAACACGCCCGAGCGCGGGCGTGACTCGAGATAAGCCTCGTCCACCAGTTGCTGGTAGACGGCCGTCACGGTGTTGCGGCTCAGGCCCAGCGTCTGCGCGAGGTCGCGCGACGAGGGCAAGGCCGCGCCGGACGGCAGCCGGCCATCGAGGATGGCCTGGACGATCTTCAACCGCAGCCGCGACTGCAGTGGCAAGCCTGCGCCGTGATCGAGCGCGAAGAGTTGCGCCCACAGTGGACTGCTGGCTGGTGGACGCGCGCTCATGGCCAGCTGGCGCCGATGCGATGTGACGCACCACGCGTGTGCATGGCGACAGCGATGGTGCATGGGGTGGCGCGTCTGGCTTTCACGATGGCTGCGGGCTGGCTCTATGAGGAAGAAAACGCCGAGCTTAACCTTTGGCCATCCTTTGAAAGCCCCCTGCAAGCCTGGCTTGCCGACGGGTTTTCTCGCTGACAACCCATGGCCCGAATGGCCCAGGAGCCTGCTTGAACACCGACATCACCACCGCCACGCTCGCCGCCTTTTCCGACGCGTGGAATCGCCACGACCTGCCCTCGCTGATGTCCTTCATGCATGCGGACTGTGTGTTCGAGACCGCTGCCGGACCGAACCCGTTCGGCGTGCGTCACCAAGGCCTCGAGGCCGTGGCCAAGGCCTTCGAATCGGCCTGGATCAACGTGCCCGACGCGCAATGGCGCAATGGCAATCACTGGGTGGCGGGTGATCGCGGTGTGTCGGAATGGACCTTCACCGGCACCGCGTCCGACGGCTCCGCGATCGAGTCGAATGGCGTGGACCTCTTCACGTTCAGGGACGGCAAGATCCTCGTCAAGAACGTGTTCCGCAAGACGGTGACGCGATGAGCATCGCCACGCCGCGCGAGCTGTTCGCGCCGTACGACCCTGCCTACGACCCGCTGGTGTCGGACGGCCCCGGACACAATCGCGACTATGCGCCCACCTACTGGGCGGCGACCGCAGGCCCGGCACCGGACGACGACGGACCGATCGCGGGCGATGTCGATGCCGACGTCGTCATCATCGGCTCCGGCTTCACGGGCCTGGCCACCGCGCTGTTCCTGGCCAGGGAGCACGGGATCAAGGCGCTGGTGCTCGAAGCCAACCGCGTGGCCTGGGGTTGCACCAGCCGCAATGGCGGGCAGGGCCAGAACGCGAGCGGGCGGCTGTACCGCTCGCAATGGATCGAACGCTGGGGCATCGCGACTGCCCGCCGGCTCGATGCGGAAATCCGCTATGGCTTCCAGACGTTCAAGGACCTGGTCGCCGATGCCGATTGTGATGCGCAGCCTGGCGGCCATCTCTACATCGCGCATCGACAGAAGAAGATGGCCTTTCTGGAGAACGAGACGCGCGTGATGCGCGACCAGTTCGGCTACGACGCGCGCATGCTGACGGCCGACGAGGTGCGCGCGCAGTACTGCGACGACCGGGATGCCGCCGGCGCGATGCACGAGTCCGAAGGCATTTCGGTGCATCCGTTGAAGTTGGCCTACAGCTACCTGCGCCGTGCCCGCGAAGGCGGTGCACGCGTGCATCCTTCCAGCCCGGTGATCGGATGGGAGACGAAGAACGGCGTGCATTACCTGAAGACGCCGGGCGGTACGGTGCGCGCCAGGACGGTCGGCATCGCCACCGGTGCCTACACCGCGCAGCACCTGCATCCGACGTTGAAGAATCGCGTGTTCCCGGTGCTGTCGAATTCGATCGTCACCCGGCCGCTGACGCCGGCCGAACTGGCCGCCACCAACTTCCTGACGCACGAAGCCATCACCGACACCCGCACATTGCGCTTCTATTACCGACTGCTGCCGGACAACCGCGTGCAGATCGGCAGCCGCAGCGCCATCACCGGCGCCGATGCGCACCGCGCCAGCCACTATGCGTTGCTGGTCGATGGCCTGGCGCGCAAGTTCCCTCCGCTGAAGGGCATCCAGATCGATTACTCCTGGTGGGGTTGGGTCGACGTGGCGCACGACATGATGCCGCGCATCGTCCAGCCCGATGCGAAGCAGAGCGTCTTCTATGCACTCGGCTACGGCGGCAACGGCGTGTCCTTCTCCGCGCACGCCGGACGCCGCATGGCCCAGCGCATCGCAGGCCACGACGATGTGGCCTTCGATCTGCCGATCTACGACAGCCCGTTGCAGTTTCCGGCGCAGGGCGAGTGGGCCGCACCCTTCCGCCGCTTCGGCCAGAGCATGCTCTACCACTGGTACCACCTGCGCGACGAGGTGCTCTGAACCGACCGCCCGGCTGCGGTGCGGCGCTGGCTCCATCGATAGGTCGGCACTGGCTCCACCTGAACCGGCCCGATGGAATGCATCTTGCGCAATTGCACGCACGAGCCTGGGCACACAGGCCCTTTTTTGATCTGCAGCTTTATCTGAAACCGAGGAACCCGACATGACCGTCAACGCTTTCACTCGCCGCGCGCTCTGCGTCGCCGCGTCCATCGTCTTCACGCTGGGCGCGTTGCCATTGGCTGCGCAAGCCCAGGACATCAAGAAGGGCGGCACGCTCGTCATCGGCAGCACACAGGCGCCGCGCCATCTGAATGGGGCCGTGCAGTCGGGGCTCGCCACGGCGTTGCCGTCGACCCAGTTGTTCGCCAGCCCGCTGCGCTTCGACGACAAGTGGAATCCGCAGCCCTATCTCGCCGAGTCCTGGAAGCTGGCCGAGGACGGCAAGTCGCTCACGTTGAACCTGCGCAAGGACGCCGTGTTCCACGACGGCAAGCCGATCACCTCGGAAGACGTGGCCTTCTCGATCATGCAGATCAAGGCCAACCACCCGTTCGCCACCATGATGGGTCCGGTGGAGAAGGTCGAAACGCCCGACCCGTACACCGCCATCATCCGCATGAGCACGCCGCATCCGGCGATCGTGCTGGCCATGTCGCCGGCGCTGTGCCCGATCCTGCCGAAACACATCTACGGCGACGGCAAGGACCTGAAGACGAACCCGCGCAATGCCGAAAACGTGGTCGGCTCCGGCCCGTTCAAGCTCGTCGAGTTCAAGCCCGGCCAGCGCATCGTGCTTGAGAAGTTCGACAAGTTCTTCCTGCCCGGCAAGCCCTACCTCGACAAGATCATCTTCTCGATCTCGCCGGACGAGACCAGCCTGCTGCTGGGCCTGGAGCGCGGCGACATCCAGATGCTCCCTTACATCACCGCTTCGGTGAACCTGAAGCGCCTGAAGGCGAATCCGAAGATCGATCTGACCGACAAGGGTTTCGAAGGCATCGGCTCGATCAACTGGCTGGCCTTCAATCTCGAACGCAAGCCCCTCGCGGACGTGAAGGTGCGCAAGGCCATCGCGTCGGCGATCGACAAGAACTTCATCACCAAGGCGCTGATGGGCGGCTTCGCAACGCCGGCCGATGGCCCGATCGTGCCGGGCAGCCCGTTCGCCATTCCGGACAT
>CAIQMJ010000600.1 GCA_903872875.1 uncultured Variovorax sp. | reverse complement strand
GACCTGCAGCATGCCGCTCGCATCGACCGAGGCGATCGAGCCGCCGCCCGCGCCGATGGTCTCGATCTGGATCATCGGCGAGCGGATCACCATGCCGAATTCGATCGCGGTCTGCGCGGCCAGCGCGGCCTCGCCGTTCGCCACCAGCGACACGTCGAACGACGTGCCGCCCATGTCGCCGGTGATCGCGTCCGGGAAGCCCGCGGCGCGTGCGATTTCGGCGCAGGCGATCACGCCGGCCGCCGGACCCGACAGCGCGGTGCGCACCGGCAGGTCGCTGGCCGTCTGGCGCGACATCACGCCGCCATTGCTCTGCACCACCAGCAGTTCGCCGCCGAAGCCCTGCATGCGCAGGTCGGACTCCAGGCGTTCCAGGTAGCTGCCGACCACCGGCTGCAGCGCAGCGTTCAGCGTGGCCGTGGAGCAGCGCTCGAACTCGCGGATCTCCGGCAGCACCTCGTTCGCGGACGTGACGTAGGCGTTGGGCCAGAGCTCGCGCACCGCCGCGACCGCCAGCCGCTCGTTGGTATCGTTCGCATAGGTGTTGATGAAGAACACGCAGACCGCTTCGCAGCCGGCCTCGAGCAGCGCGCGCGCCTGGTCGCGCACCTGGTCGAGGTCGACCGGCGTGTGCAGCGTGCCGTCGGCCAGCACGCGCTCGTCGACTTCCAGCCGCAGGTCGCGCGGCACCACCGGCAGGAAGCTGCCGCGCAGGCCCCAGGTCTGCGGCCGGTCGCGGCGGCGCATTTCGAGCACGTCGCGGAAGCCGCGCGTGGTGATGATCCCGGTGCGCGCCACCTTGCGTTCGAGCAGCGCGTTGGTGCCGACCGTGGTGCCGTGCACGATGGTGGCGATGGCGGCGGCCGAGTCGGCGACGCGCGCCACGCCGTTCATGAAGCCGCGCGCTTCCTCGCCGCGGGTCGACGGCACCTTGACGATGCGTGCGGTGCCCTTGGCTTCGTCGAGCACGAAGAGGTCGGTGAAGGTGCCGCCCACGTCCACGCCGACCACGAGGCCGGCTGTCGAGCGAATGTCTGCTGCTGTCATGTCGATGCCTTGCCCTGCTCCGCGCCTTCTTCGGCGCCTGCCCGTGCCACGTATCCCATCGCGTTGTCGTTCCGACGCGCCGCTTCGCCGCGTTCCGCGAACGGCCCCCAGCCACCGCCGCCCGGCGTCTCGAGCCGGACCCGCTCGCCTTGCGCGAGGCGGATGCCGTGCATCTTCGACACCATCGGCGGCCTGTGCCAGGCGCCGTCGTTCTCGTAGCTGAAGACGTTGACCGCGCCGCTGCCGCCGCCGGCCACGCCCTTGGGCGGCGACACGCCGCGCTCGCCGAAGACGAACACCTCGGCGTCCTTCTCGAGCAGTTCGATCTCGTAGACCGCGCCGAGGCCGCCGCGGTACTTGCCCTCGCCGCCCGAGTCCGGGCGCAGCGACCATTCGGTGAAGCGCACCGGGTACGCGGCCTCGAGGATCTCCAGCGGCGGGATGGTCGCGGTCGAGATCGGCGCGTTGGCATGCGACAGGCCGTCACCGCTCGAATGCCCGCCGTGGCCGCCACCGAAGAAGCTGAACATCACCCAGCGCTGGCCTTCGCGGCCCTTGTCGCTGCGGTGGCCGGCGATCGACAGCGCATTGATGGTGCCGTAGGCCTGCGCCACGGCGCGCGTCGGATCGGCCTGCGCGGCGGCGCTGTGGATCACGTCGATCATGCGCAGGATGGTCTCGGTGTAGCCGCCGACCGGGCGTGGCCGCTCGGCCGTGATGACCAGCCGGTCGGGCATCACGAAGTCGACCGCGTCCAACACGCCCGCATTCGCCGGCACGTCCGGGAACAGGTGCTTCAGCGCCACGTAGCAGGCCGCGACCGAGGTCGCGCGCGAGATGTTCACCGGCCCGGCGCACTGCGCCGAGGTGCGCGAGAAGTCGAGCGTGAGCCGGTCGCCGGCCACCGTCATGTCGAGCGCGATGGTCAGCAGCGTGTTGACGATGCCGTCGTTGTCGAGCAGGTCCTCGAAGCTGTAGCGCCCGTCGGGCAGCGACGCGATGTGCGAACGCATCAGCTTCAGCGCGCGGCTGCGCAGCTCGCCCATGGCCTGCAGCACCAGCGCGTCGCCGTACTCGTCGAGCAGGCCGTCGAGCCGCTTGGCGCCGAGTTCGAGCGCGGCGAGCTGGCCGTTCAGGTCGCCCCAGAGGCTTTCAGGCAGGCGGGTGTTGGCGCGCAGGATGGCCAGGACGTCTTCGTCGAGCACGCCGGCGCGCACG
>CAIQMJ010000599.1 GCA_903872875.1 uncultured Variovorax sp. | reverse complement strand
GCCGCTGCTGGCCGCCGTGCCGGGTGTGCGCGTGGTGCCGGCCAAGGGCGGGATGTATGCGTTCTTCCAGCTCGAGGGCCATGCCAACTCGCTGGAGACTGCCAAGCGTCTCGTTGTCGAAGCCGGCATCGGGCTCGCCCCGGGCGAAGCCTTCGCCCCCGAGGCGCAAGGCTGGCTGCGCTGGTGTTTTGCGTCGAAGGATCCCCAGCGCCTCGTGGAAGGCGTGCAGCGGCTCGAAACCTGGCTGGCTGGGCAGGCCGCAAGCGGGACGCTATAATCGCGAGTTCAGCCGCAAGGCGCACGGTGAGTGCAGTTCCAGCGCACACCGCAAGTCAAACATCCCGGAACATAGGAAATTCATCATGATCGCAGCCTCCATCAAGGCCGAAGTCGTCAAGGACAACGCCCGCGCCGCCAACGACACAGGCAGTCCCGAAGTGCAAGTTGCACTGCTGACCGCCCGCATCAACGAACTCACCCCCCACTTCAAGACCCACGCCAAGGACCACCATGGCCGTCGCGGTCTGCTGCGCATGGTGAGCCGTCGCCGCAAGCTCCTTGACTACCTCAAGTCCAAGGACGCCGACCGCTACACCGCGCTGATCGCCAAGCTGGGTCTGCGCAAGTAAATCGGATCGCATGAAAAAACGCCTGGGTTAGTCCGCTAGCTCAGGCGTTTTTTACTTCGCGATTCAGTTTCGGAGTGCCAAAACAGAGCGAAGCTGTGTCATTCCAATGAAGTCCGTTCGGGCTTCGCTGGAATGGCATCGTGTTCTGGGAAGCGCTCCCCATCCGCAGGTCGTGCCGTGTCGGCGTGGCCTGCTCTCACACCAGGAGCTAAAACATGAGCCTCTTCAACAAAGTCACCAAGTCCTTCCAGTGGGGCGACAAGACCGTCGTCATGGAAACCGGTGAGATCGCTCGCCAGGCGAGCGGTGCCGTCAAGGTCGACATCGACGGCACCGTCGTGCTCGCTACCGTCGTCGCCTCGAAGTCGGCCAAGCCCGGCCAGGACTTCTTCCCGTTGACCGTCGACTACATCGAGAAGACCTACGCCGCTGGCAAGATCCCCGGCAGTTTCTTCAAGCGCGAAGCCAAGCCCAGCGAACACGAAACGCTGACCAGTCGCCTGATCGACCGTCCGATCCGTCCGCTGTTCCCCGAAGGCTTCCTGAACGAAGTCCATGTGGTCATCCACACGTTGTCGCTCAACCCCGAAGTCGATGCCGACATCGCCGCCATGATCGGCGTGTCTGCCGCGCTGTCGGTTTCCGGCATCCCCTTCAGCGGTCCGATCGGTGCGGCCCGGGTGGGCTATGTCAATGGCCAATACGTGCTGAACCCCGGCCAGACCGCGCGCAAGGATTCGCAGATGGACCTGGTCGTGGCCGGCACCGAAGCCGCCGTGCTGATGGTGGAATCCGAAGCCCTGCAACTGTCCGAGGAAATCATGCTGGGTGGCGTGGTGTTCGGCCACGAGCAAGCCGCCATCGCGATCAATGCGATCCACGAACTCGTCCGTGACGCCGGCAAGCCGGTGTGGGACTGGACGGCGCCAGCCGAAGACGAAGCCTTCGTTGCCAAGGTCAACGGCCTGGCCGAAGAAAAGCTGCGTGCTGTCTACCAGATCCGCAGCAAGCAAGCCCGCACGCAAGCCCTGCGCGAAGCCAACGCCAGCGTGCTGGCCGCGCTGAAGGAAAGCGGTGAGCCGTTCGATTCGGGCAAGGTCAACGACCTGCTGTTCGCGATCGAATCGAAGATCGTCCGCAGCCAGATCCTCGAAGGCGAGCCGCGCATCGACGGGCGCGACACGCGCACCGTGCGCCCGATCGAGATCCGCAATTCCGTGCTGCCACGTACCCACGGTTCGGCCCTGTTCACCCGCGGTGAAACGCAGGCACTGGCCGTCGCCACGCTCGGCACCGGCGACGACGAGCAGTACATCGACGCGCTGCTGGGGACCTACAAGGAAACCTTCCTCCTTCACTACAACTTCCCCCCCT
>CAIQMJ010000598.1 GCA_903872875.1 uncultured Variovorax sp. | reverse complement strand
GCGTTGCGGGGGGCGGCGGGGCGCGGGTGAGTCAGCGCTGCTCCAGTTGAACTGTCAAGGATCCCTTGACAGTTGCCGCAGCATCCAGCTCGCCATCTTCGAAGACGTTCTTGAGATGAAGCGAAATGTTCTGCTTGGCGGCATCAAACAGCTCCGCCATTTCAAGCTATGTCAGACACACCGTGCCCAAATCAGCCCTGAGTTGAATCTGGCTTTTTCCGTCTTCGGTGGTGTAGAGAATCAAGTCATTCATGCTGCAGGCGCTCCAACTTTTCTCTTCGCGGGCGGTTCAAAGATCTCAGGCAGCACGAACTCATAGCGCCCCAAAAGCATCAAGAACTGCCGAAACAACTTTGTCGGTGTTCGCTCATTTCCACCGCCCCGGGGCCTTGCCGCTTAGCGGACCCGCCCTACCCCACCCGCTCCGGCAACCCCACCAACCCCCGCAACGCCCCCGACCCAAAGATCAACCCCGCCTGCACCCCGAACCCCACCAGCGCAACCCACAGGCACCCAGCCTCGCCCCAATACACCCCAATCAGCCCACCGAGCGCCGCGCCGACCGGCCGCACGCCGGCATTCACCACAAGAAACAGCGCCGACACACGCCCCAGCATGCCGTCGGGCGTGACGCTCTGGCGCAGCGTGGCGGAGGTGATCACCCAGACGATCGGCCCGGCGCCGAACAGGAAGAACGAAGCCGCGGCCAGCGCGCCGCTGGGCCAGGCGAGCGTGGCGACCATCAGCGTGGCGGCCAGCACCGACACGGCCGGGCCGAGCTGGACGGCGCGGCCGAAGGGAAGGGCGGCGACCACGCGCGGTGCCAGCAGCGCGCCGGCCACCATGCCCGCGCCGTTGGCCGCCAGCGTCAGGCCGACGCCATCGGCGCCGAGCCCGAGCGCCCGCACCGCATACGACACGTACGCCGCCTGCAGCACGAACCACGACAGGTTCCAGAACGCAGCGGTCAGCAACATCGGCCGCAGCAACGGGTGTCGCCAAACCAGCCGCGCGCCGTCCTTCAACTCGGACCATGGATGACGCCGCAGCGTCGCCGGGTTCGCGGATGCCGGGGCTGCGCCGACCGAGGTGGCCGAAGCGCCCATCGGGGGTGTCGCGGGCACCGACTCCGGCAGCCGCATCAGCAACCCGGCCGCCATGACCGACAGCATCGCCGCCAGCGCAAAGGCCGCCGACGCGCCGGCCCACGATACCAGCGCCCCGGCCAGCGCCGGGCCGGCGGTGAAGGCCACGCTGCGCGCCAGTTCGAGCCGGCCGTTGGCCTGCGCCAGCGCATCGCGCGGCACCAGGACGGGGACCAGCGCCGGCGCGGCGACGCTGAAGGCGACGGTGCCGACCGCGCCGAGAAATCCGAGCGCGCCCAGCCATCCGAGCGACAGCCGCCCCCACAGCAGCGCCGCAAGCAGACCGACCAGAGACAGCGCGCGCAACGCTTCGGCCGCGACCATCAGCCGCCGTTTCGACAGGCGGTCCGCGGCCAGGCCGAACGGGATCGACAACAGGAGGAACGGCAGCGTCTGTGCAGCGGCCAGCGCGCCGATGTCGCCCGGGCCGGCGCCCAGGACCAGCACGGCGACGAGCGGAACGGCCGAAAGACTGAGCTGTTCGGCCGACTGGGCAGCCAGGTTGGCCCAGGCAAGAAACCTGAAGGTGCGCGGAAACAGTCTTGAACTCATTTTATTTGTAATTAATAAGTCCTCATCTTGCGCGAATTAACCTTCAATTTCAGTCGAATTCGGACATGTGACCAAGTGCAAGTGCAGAATGTAAAAAACTGTAGCCATACCGATGCTCTCCGCATTCAGTCATCTGCTCCTGACCGCATATCGCCGGGCCCAGGAACTGGATGTACAAAGTTTCCAGGACCAGATCCTGACCGATCTGAAGGCGGCGCTGCATTTCGATTCGTCGGTGTGGGGCACGGCGACGATGACGATGACCGGCATCCAGATCCACAGCGCCCACCTCTACAACCTGTCGCCGCGGATGCTGCCGGCCTACGAGAAGATCAAGCATCTCGACCCGGCGGCGATGGAGGTCACGCGCCAGCCGCGCACCACCCTGGGTTTCAACGTCGCGCGCGATTTCGCCGAGCCCGCGCATGAGGCAATGCGGGATTTCTGCAATGAGTTCGGGCACCGCAATTTCTTCATCACGTCCGACCTGAACCCGCGCACGCAGTTCGTGCATTGGATTTCCCTGTTCCGCACCGACCCGGATCGGGTCTGCAAACCGGCCGAGATCGAATTGCTTTCACACCTGGCGCCGCATCTCATGCAGGCGCTGGCGTTGAACCGGCTGGTGCATCTGGACCGCCTCGGCGGCGACAACGCGCGCGAGACCTGGGCCGTCGCCATCGCGGACACGCGCGGCGTGATCTATCACGCAGATCCCCGTTTCCGCGAACTGATGCAACTCGAATGGAACGGGAACGGAAACACCGAAGACCAGTTGCCGGAAGCACTCTCCGCACTGCTGGCCGGCCGGGACAACCAGGTCGTCGGCCAGCGCGTGGTGGTGGAACGCACGCTCGAACATGAGGTGCTGTTCCTGAGGGCGCGCCGCCGCCATGCGGTGGACAGCCTGAGCACGCGCGAACTGATGGTCGCGCGCCTGCTGGCCGACGGCCTGACGCAGAAGCAGGTCGCGGCGCAACTCGACCGTTCGCTCGAGACCATCCGCACGCAGGCGCGCACGGTGTTCGACAAGCTGGACATCAAGACGGTCGTGATGCTGGCGCCGCACCTCGCGTTACGAGACTGACCCGCCAGGCGAGGCTTGGTTCTCCCTCAGGCTTCGCGCCTGTGTGTCGCTTTCGCCAACCCTCTTCCGGGGGCAACACCAGCAGTCCGGCGGACCCGGTCCTACGGTGTTTCTGGCATTTCTCCATGCTCTATTGACGCTGCGTTGCACGCACCAGCGCGGGGATGAACTGCGCTTGTTTTCTGGCCTGCATATTGCTTCGGCTCTGTTGAAGGTTGACTGTCGACAGTTTGCATGCGGCAGATCAAGACGGTTCCCGGCACGCCGTGCCAACGCAGTTGAAAGGAAGAAGAGCCATGTCTTTGCATGCCGTGGGCAGCCGCCCGTCCATGTCCGATGCCGAGCGCCAGGTGCGCCAGGATCTCGCCGCTGCCTACCGGCTGGTCGCCTATTACGGCATGGACGACAGCATCTACACGCACATTTCGGCGCGCGTGCCAGGTTCCGACGACCAGTTCCTGATCAACCCCTTCGGCATGCTGTTC
>CAIQMJ010000597.1 GCA_903872875.1 uncultured Variovorax sp. | reverse complement strand
GAGCAAGAAGGCGGCAGCTCGTAAGCTGCTTGCCGAGCGAGTTGGGCTCGCACTCGTGGCCACGATCTGCTTCGCGGTCGTGGCGATTCTCCTTTACTGGTTTCAGCCGGAGTTCGAGCATTTCTTCCGCCAGAGGCTTTAGCCGTGGGAGGTTTCCATCTTCTATCGGAGAGCGGGTGAGAACGGGGAATGCTGGGGTGAGGACGGACGCCTTTTTCACCGGAGAGCGCCGTGGACACTAAGTCCTCGTATCGGGCGGCCTGGATGCGTGGCGCGTGAGCGAACCGGCCAGCGGGCGAACGTCGATTGGGATGCCGTAACCCAGCTCGACAGCATGCAATCCGACGACGCAGCGACTACCGTAGTTTTGGCAATCGCCAAACAAGCGCCTGACAAATGAAAAGGCCCGCTATCTTTAGAGTAGCGGGCCTTCCAGGAACCACGAGGGTTTGTTTTGGCTCCCCGACCTGGGCTCGAACCAGGGACCTACGGATTAACAGTCCGGCGCTCTACCAACTGAGCTATCGGGGAACAAGCCTCAGATTATAGCGTTATTTTTCAGGGCCTCTGAAAAACGGCACTCGGAGGCGAAAATTTCTTCAAATATTTGCAGTCATCGTCAGCCGCAGCGTGCGGGGTGCGCCAGGGAACAGATAGACGTGGCCGTACTGATACGGCGACTCCTTCCAGTAGCGGCGATCGAACAGGTTGTCGACACCCAGAGTCCAGCTCGTATTCACGCCACCGAGCCTGGTGCCGTAGCGCAATGCCGCATCGAAGCGCGTCCACGAAGGCAGCGTGACCGAGCCATCGGGCAGCACGTTGCGTCCGCCTTCATAGGACACCTGCGTCTGTACTTCGAGTCCTGGCACCGCAGCGACGCGGTAGGCCGCCTGCCCACGCACGACCTGCCTGGGCACATTGGTCGGGCGCTGGCCGTTGGTGGACGGTTCCAGCGTACTGTCTTCGCGCTTGGCATCGATCAGCGTGATGCCGCCGAAATGGCGCCATGGGCCTTGCGACCATTGCGCGCTCGCTTCGAGACCGCTGTGCTTTTCGCTGCCGTCATAGGCACCTTCGCATGGCGTGGTGCCGAGCCGGCTGCAGGCATCGAGGTTGGTCATCGGCCGCGTGATGTCGAACCACGCGAGCTGCCAGCCGAACACGTTGTCGCCACCCTTCAGGCCGATCTCCCACTGGCGCGAGGTCAGCGATGGCAGCGCCTCGCCCGCATTGATGTACTGCGAACTCTTGTTCGGCACGACCTGAGACTCGACGCCCTTGCCCCAGCTCGCATAGGCCATCAGGCCCGGCCGAAGCGCATAGCTCGCGGCCAGCCACGGCGTCGTGATGCCGTCCTGGTAGCCGGTGGGACGGGAGCCGTCGGTGCGCACGCTGTCGCGGTCGAAGCGCGTGTAGCGTGCGCCGAACCAGGTCGTGAATCGTGATGTCCAACGGATCGCATCCTGCGCCGACAGCTCCGTCGAACGCTCGTCGCGGTTGGTGTTGACGTCGGTCAGCGTCGGGTCGGCCGGCACGATGGCCGTGCCCTCCACGTTGCCGGTACCGACGTAGTTGTAGGCCTGGTCCTGGAAGCGGTTGCGCACGCTGCTCGCCATCAGGCCGAACGACAGGTCGTGCTGCACGCCACCCGTCATTGCCTTGCCCTTGAGGTTCAGGCTGCCTGCGGTCTGCACGCGGCGCTCGTTCTCGCTGCGGAAGTCATAGAAGTCGAAGGTGCCGTCGGAGCAGTAGCGGTCGTAGTTGCCGTCGGCGCCGCAACCGAAGGCGTAGGCGAGGCGGTCGTCGGTCTTGAGCCGCTGCTGGCCGAGCTGCGCGCTCCAGCGCCAGTCGTCGTTGATGGCCTGCGTGAAGCGCAGCGTGCCGGTGAGGCCTTCGAAGACCGAGGGCTGCGACCAGCTCTGGTTGTTCAGGTTGATGCGCGGATCGACCGGCGCCGGCAGCGTGTTGCCCAGCAGGCTGAAGCCGTTCTGGCTTGGCTGCGTCTTCTTGCTGTATTCGATCTCGGCCTCGAGCACCGAGTCGCGCGTGATGCGCCAGTCGGTGGCCAGCGAGAAGAGATTGCGGTGGCCGTCGAGGTCGTAGGTGCGCGGCTTGATGTCCTCGCTCACCACGTTGAGCCGGTAGCCGAACTGGCGATCCTCGCCGAAGCGGCCACCCAGGTCGACTGCGCCCAGCACGCCGCCGCGGCCCGACAGTTCCACGCGCACTTCGCGCAGGTCCTTCTCGGTCGGCCGCTTGACCACGTAGTTGACCAGCCCGCCCGGCGCGCTGGTACCGGCCTGGATGCCGCTGGTGCCGCGCAGGATCTCCACCCGCTCCTTGTTGTCGAGCGGGATCGAGGTCTCGGCGTTGATCGGCAGACCTTCGCGCCGGTAGTTGAAGCGGTTGTCCAGCACGAAGCCACGCACCGTGAGGTAGTCGATGTAGCCCGCCGAGTTGTATGCGTCCGTCACCGAGGCGTCGAACTGCGCGAGGTCCGCCAGCCGGCGTGCGCCGCTTGCCTGGATCTGCGTGCTGTCGATCACCGTGGCGGAAATCGGCACGTCCTTCAACGGCAGGTCACCGAAGCCGCTCACGTCGGCTTGCTGCGGCGCACTGCGTTCGTCGACCGTGACGGTGGGGAGCGTTGCCTGCTGCGCATGCGCCGCGCCGGCCAGCGCCATCAAGGCCGCGAAGGCGCGGGCGAATTCATTCTTTCTGTGTGCCACATTTGCTCCAGTGCAAATTGTTGGCAGGTGGGCACGGCCCGGCTAGGACGATGAGATGGCCGCGCGCGCATGGCGTGCACGACGAGACGGCTGCCGGACCAGCTTCCCTGCGCGAGGATTACCTCAATCAGGTTCAAAGGGACTCTCTCAGTCACCTGGCTGTCTTGCGACGGCTCGGCAACACCCCTAGCGAAGAGCTCCGTCTTGCAACGGAGCGGGCCGGATTGTAAAGGCAGCGCCATCAACCCTTGCGCCAGAGTCACTCCCCCGAGCAAACCCGTAGCGTGCAATCTGACGATTGGATACACCGGTATCCGATAACCCCGATGCATCACGAGATGCAAAGTGGACGTACATAAAAAAGGAGCAAGAAACATGTCCGTCTTGATGTGGTGCCTCGGTTTCAGCGTTTACGGCGTGCTCGCCATATTTTTCTTGAGCCTGGCGTTGACGGCCGGACGTGCCGACGACGCCGATCGCCGATTCCGCCGCGCCGTGTCTCGCGTTTTCAGGATGCGTCGCACTCATACGCCGCAAGGCCAAGCACAGGCCGGAGCCTCAGGCGCCTGAGACCCTGTCCGGACGTTGCGGGTCGTCCGAGCGGCCATACTCGGGCATATGGTCATTCCTTCCCGACCCATGGCGGTTCATTCACATGTCTATCCGCGCTGGGCGTGGGCCTTGGTCCTCGTGGCAGCGTGTGCGGCTGGCTGTAGTACGCGGCCAGCAGCACGTGTGACTCGCCTCGGAGACGGCTTGATGCAGTCTCCGACGGCAAACGAAGCCGAGGCCTACTGCAGGAACAGCGGTGATCCGGTTCGCCTGCTGAAGCCGGTACCAGGAGAAACGGGTGTTCGCTTCAGATGCGATTGATGGATTCGAAGGACATGTCGACGGCACTACCTTCCGTTGCAGCAAAGCCCTTGATGCCATCCGTGGCGTCGCTGCCGTCCCCCGCGGTCGGCCTCGCAAGGCGAGCGACATTCACCTTGCGTAAGCAATGACAGCCACTGGCCTGCTGTTTGCCGTCGTGGGTGCGGTCTCGGGCATCGGCTTCGTCGCCAGCCTGGCAAGGCCGGTATGGTTCCGCTTCAATGGGGGCGTACCTCGGCGTTGGAAGATCGGTGCGACGTGGCTGGTACTCGTGGCAGTCAGCACGTTGGGTGCACTCGCGCAGCGTAATGCCGGCGCCGTACGAGAGCCACAGGCGAATGCGCCAACCGAATCGACCGAATCTGCATCGGACATCTCGTTCGAAACCTTTCCAGGCCACGCGGTATCGCTGCCGGAAGTCGACGTGCCGATGGATGCCGCGAAGCCAGCGGAAGAGACGCTGGACACCCTGATCGACGTCGCGCCTCCGCCACCACCTCCGCCTCTGCCGGCAGTGCCATCGCGCCGCCACAGCCGGCCGGCCGTCGAGGACAGGGCATCCCAACGGGGCGAGCACCTACAATGAGAACAGTTCTTATTTGCTTCGCCGAGGTCAACGGGGGTCACGCCCTCGCAGGACCTTGGCGCCGCGCCGCTCCATGCCTGCCGCCGAACCCGCCCTCCACACCCATCTGCAAACGCTCTACCGCGACCATCACGGCTGGCTGCAGGGCTGGCTGCGGAAGAAGCTGGGCAATGCCTTCGACGCGGCAGACCTGGCGCAGGACACCTTCGTGCGCGTGCTACGCGCACCTGGGCTCGATGCGGTGCAGGAGCCACGCGCCTACCTCGCGACCATCGCGCGCAACCTGCTGATCAACCACGTACGCCGACGTGCGATCGAGCGGGCGTATCTCGACGCGCTCGCGCTGCTGCCCGAGCCGGTGGCGCCCTCGCCCGAGGCACGACTCATCGTGCTGGAGACGCTGATCGAGATCGACCGTCGCCTGAGCGGCCTGCCGGCGCAGGCCAAGCAGGCCTTCCTGCTCGCACAGCTCGAAGGCCTGGGCCAGGCCGAGATCGCGGCCGAGCTGGGCATCTCGCTGTCCACAGTCAAACGGCATCTCGCCAAGGCGGCCACGCGCTGCTTCTTTCCCGAATAGCCGATGGCTTCGCTGAACGGCAACGTCACCGCACCGCCGCCCGGCGGCGATATGCGGATCGCGCCTGCCATCGCGGAGCAGGCAGTGCAATGGTGGATCGCGCTCAAGGCAAGCGATGCCGACACCGCGCAGCACGCGCGCTGGCAGCGCTGGCGCGACGCCGATCCGGCGCACGAGGCCGCGTGGCAACGCATCGTGAGCGTCGGCGACCGGCTGGCCGGCATTCCGTCGCCGCTCGCACGCGCTGCGCTGAGTGCCGCACCGCAATCGATGCGCCGGCGCCGCAGCGTCCAGTTGCTGACTGCGCTGGTGGTTGCAGGCGGCACGACGATGGTCGCGCGGCAATCGACGCCCTGGCGCGCATGGACCGCCGACCAGGTGTCGGCCGTCGGCGAACGGCGCACGCTGCGGCTGCCCGACGGCGGCGCGCTGATGCTGAACACCGGCAGCGCCGTCAACATCCGTTTCGACGCCGAGCGCCGCGTGCTGCAACTGGTGCGTGGCGAGATCCTGGTGCAGACCGCAGCCGATGCGATGCGGCGCCCGTTCCTCGTGGAGACTTCAGCGGGCGCGGCCCGCGCACTCGGCACGCGCTTCACCGTGCGCCAGCACGCCGACGCCTCGGTCGACGTCGGCGTGCTGCAGGGCGCGGTCGAGCTGCGGCCGCTCGAGGCGGCGGCGCGCAGCCACACACTGCAGGCCGGCGAATCCGGCCGCTTCACACGCACGCAGGCGATGCCGGCGGGCGCGCTGGACGCCAACGCGAGTGCCTGGATCGACGGCATGCTCGTGGTCTCGCACATGCGGCTGGCCGACTTCCTCGCCGAACTCGGACGCTACCGGCCGGGCCGCCTGGGCTGCGATCCGGCCATCGCCGGACTCGAGGTATCGGGCGCCTATCCGCTGGACGACACCGACCGCGTGCTCGCCTCGCTGACCTCCTCGCTGCCGGTCGAGATCCACACCTACACCCGCTACTGGGTCGGCGTGGGCCTGCGACAAGGCCGTTGAACGATGCCGCCGAAAAATAGTTGAGCTGTTTCGGCGAGGGAACCTGTCAAGGAAGGGAAGGCGCGAAGACCGCGCCCTTCTTCTCTTCCTGCCGACTTTCCACCATCGAAGGTACTCGTTCATGCTGCAACGCAACGGCCTGCCCGTCACTGCACTCCGCAAGGCGCGCTTCCATCCACTGTCGCTCGCCCTGCAGACCCTCTGCGTCGGCACCACGGCCAGCCTGGTCGCGGCCGTGCTGCTCGCACCGCAAGCCGCGGTGGCACAGCCGGCCAATCCCGACAGCCGCGACAGCCGCACACTGCGGCGCTACGACATTCCCGCCGGCCCGCTCGAAGGCGTGCTGAACCGGCTCGGCCGCAACGCGGGCGTGCTGATTACCTTCGAGTCGAAGCTGACCGACGGCCTGGGCAGCCGTGGCGTGAACGGCAGCCACACCGTCGAAGAGGCACTGTCGCGGGCGCTCGACGGCACCGGTCTCGGCGCGGTACGCGCAGCCGGCGGCGGCTATGCGCTGCGTGCATTGCCGGGCACTGCCGCAGCGGCCATGGCAGGCGCGCTGACCGGCACGGCCACCACGCTGGCCGAAGTACGCGTGACCGCCACGGCTGCGCGCGACGGCACCACCGAAGGCACTGGCTCCTACACCACGCGATCGACCAGCACCGCGACCCGCCTCGCGCTGTCGCCGCGAGAAACGCCGCAGTCGCTCAGCGTGATCACGCGCCAGCAGATCGACGACCAGGCGCTGATCAGCGTGCCCGAGATACTCGACAAGGCGCCCGGCGTGACAGTCGGCCGCAACGACAGCGAGCGCGCGACCTTCTATGCACGCGGCTTCGCGATCGAGAACCTGCAGTTCGACGGCGTGCCGAGCACGCTCGACACCTCCAACCAGTACACCACCGCGATCGGCGACAGCGCGATCTACGACCGCGTCGAGATCGTCAAGGGCGCAACCGGCCTTCTGACTGGCGCAGGCTATCCGTCGGCCACGCTCAATCTGGTGCGCAAGAAGCCGACCGCCGAGTTCGCAGGCAGCGTGTCGCTCGGCGTGGGCTCATGGGACAAGGCGCGCAGCACGGCCGACTTCTCGGGCCCGCTCAACGAAAGCGGCAGCGTGCGCGGGCGCATCGTCGCGGCGGCGCAGAACGCAAACTCCTACGTCGACCGCTACAGCCGCGCCACGCGCAACCTGTACGCCATCGTCGAGGCCGACCTCACGCCCGACACGCTGCTGACGCTCGGCGTCGACCACATGGAGACGCGTGCCGATGGCGCGACCTTCGGCCACATCCCGCTGTTCTACGGCGACGGCACGCGCACCAACTTCCCGCGCTCGTTCAATCCGGCCGCCAGCTGGTCGTACTGGAACAACGACAGCACCCAGACATTCGGCAGCCTGAAGCACGAGTTCGGAGGTGGCTGGAAGCTCGACCTGGCGGCAAGCCATCTGGACCAGTCGAAGGACGTGTTCTATGGCTCGGCCTACAACGGCAGCGTGAACCGTGCAACCGGCGCCGGCATCCGCATGCTCTCGGGCGCGCTGCCGTCCGAGTCGACCACCGACGCGCTCAACCTCGCGCTGACCGGCCCGTTCACGCTGTGGGGCCGCTCGCACGAGCTGATGCTCGGCGCCGGCTACTCGCGCCAGCGCCAGGATGCGGAACTGCACACCTCGGTCTTCACAAGCATTCCCGACTACTACACATGGGACGGCAACATCGCGCAGCCCCCATCGCCCAAGCGCAGCGACCGCCGCATCACGACCACCGAGAAGGGCCTGTCGGCGGCCGTGCGGCTGCGGCCGACGGACGCGCTGTCGGTCATCGCCGGCGCGCGTACCAGCTGGTACCAATTGCGCGACCAGAGCATCAGCCTGGCCGGCGTGACGAGCGTGAGCGACGACCTGGACATCAGCGCCAAGGTGGTGCCCTACGCCGGCATCGTCTACGACATCGACAAGACCTGGTCGGTGTACGCGAGCCACACCGACATCTTCCATCCGCAGACCTACTACAAGGATGCGAACGACCGCCCGATCGCGCCGCTCACCGGCAAGAGCTCCGAGGTCGGCGTGAAGGGCGAATTCCTCGACCGCCGGGTAAACGCCAGCGCCGCACTGTTCCATATCAAGCAGGACAACTCGGCGCAGTACGTCGACGTCAATCCCGACACCGGCAACGAGATCTACACGGCGGTCGACGGCATCACGAGCAAGGGCGCGGAGTTCGAGGTGGCCGGCCAGCTCACGCCGTCGTGGAACCTGGCGGCGGGCTACACCTTCCGCACGTCGAAGAAGCCGCCGCAGCCGGACGTGATCCTGAGCGCGGTGAACACCAACCAGCCGAAGCACCTGTTCAAACTGAACACCAGCTACCGGCTG
>CAIQMJ010000596.1 GCA_903872875.1 uncultured Variovorax sp. | reverse complement strand
GTTATCGCGTGCCCACCGCAACCTCCCTTCACGTTCACGTTCACGCTCATGCTAAGAATCCATCACCTCGGCCATTCCCAATCGGAACGCGTCGTCTGGCTCTGTGAAGAGCTGGGCCTCGACTATGAGCTTCGGCACTACACGCGCGATGCCATCACCATCTTGTCGCCGCCCGAACTCAAGGCATTGCATCCGCTCGGCGCGGCGCGGCTGATCGAGGACGGCGATCTGCTGCTGGCCGAGTCGGCCGCGATCGTCGAGTACATCATCGTGAAGCACGGCGGCGGCCGCTTCAAGCCCGGCCCCGAGCATCCGGACTATGCGGCCTTCCTTTACTGGTTCCATTTTTCCAATGGCAACCTGCAACCGACGATGGGCCGCCTCATGGCGGTGAGCAGGGCGAAGCTGCCGCCGGACCATCCGGTGCAGCTGTCGGCGCAAAGCCGGCTGGACCGTGCAATGGCGCTCGTGGAAGCGCGGCTCGGAGAAGCGCCCTATCTCGCAGGTGACGAGTTCACGGCGGCCGACATCATGAGCGTGTTCTGCTTCAGCACGATGCGGCTCTTTCAGCCGATGGATCTCGCTGGCTATCCCCACATCCGTGCTTATCTGAAGCGCATCGGCGAACGGCCCGCGTATCGCCGCGCCATGGCCAAGGGCGATCCGGACTTGACGCCGATGCTGAGCTGATTGGACGGAGTCGGCTCCGGCTTCAATCCCGGCCTGGCTGCGGTGGCCGGCTCAATCGGTCGCGATGCTGACCGCTTCTTCCAGCGGAAACTCTTCCAGGTTGACGCCTTCACCGCCACGGTCGACCACGATGAAGTCGCGCACCTCACCCAGCGCGAGCAGCGGGTGGTGCCACACGTTGCGCGCGTAGTTCACGCCCTGCCAGCCGTTGCTGATGAACGCGCGCAATGCGCCTGGCCGGCCGTTGTCGTCTTCCGCGACCACCACCAGATAGGGCGCATCCGCCAGCGGCAGGAAGGCCTGGGAGCCGAGCGGATGGCGCTCCATCAGGCTGAGCTGCACCGGCTCTTCGCGTGGCAGCGCGCGGAACAGGTTGATCAGCGTGCGGCCGCCTTCGGCCAGCACGTCGACAGTTGCCAGGTCGTGGAAGCGGGTGGTCGTGCCGGCATTGATCGGCATCTGCCGGGCGCCGGCCAGTTCGATGACGTCGCCGAAGGGCGCGAACGCGGCGGCGGTCAGGGGTTCGGGTCGAAGGGTTCGCATGCCTCAATTCTCGGGCGTCTCTGAAGACTCTGGCGGTGCAAGCACTGCAAAGCGCTGCCGCATGAAGTTGCTCACATGCGGTGCGAATTCCATGAAGCCCTTCACCGCATGGAACTCCGGCGTGTCGTAGACCCAGTCGCCCGCCACCTCGTAGATGGCGGCGTATTTCGGGCCGCCTTCGAGCGAGACGAAGCGCTTCGCCGACAGCCAGCCCGGGCAGCCGAGCAGGGCGGGCACGTGCACCTCGTCGTACCAGCGGTTGAAGGCGTCCTCGTGCACCGGATCGACGTCGACACGCACCATGTGCAGTTGCGGAAGCGGGTGCGGCACGGCGCTCATTGCGCCACCTTCGGCTTGACGCGCGGGAACTTGAGCGTGGCCTCGGCCTTGAGCACTTCGCGGCCGTCCTCGTTGGTCGCGCTGGCCTGCCAGATCACGCTGCGCGTCTCGGCATTCATCTGGGCGATCCAGACCTTGAACTCGATCGTGTCGCCGTAGAAGACCGGGCCGGTGAACCAGAAGCGGTCTTCGATCGACACGCCCAGCGTGCCCGCCAGTTCGGCGGTCAGCACGCTGGTGCAGATGCCCGCCACCATGATGCCGGGCGCGAGCCGCTTGCCGAAGCGCGTCGTCTCGGCGTAACTGTCGTCGACGTGCACCGGACCGAAGTCGCCGGTGGCGGCGATGTAGAGCGCACCATCGGCCTCGGTGATGGTCTTGCGCACCGACACCGTGTCGCCGAGATGCAGGCTGTCGAAGGGCTTGAGTTCGTACATGGCGTGCGTGCCTCGCGCTTCAGCCGCGTGGCTGGATCGGCGCCACAGGCACCAGCCGCGCCGTGCCCTGCGCCATCACCTCGCCGGTGGACTTGGTGCAGCGCACGCCGCACGACACCACGCCGTCCGTCACGTCGAGCACCTCGATACGCGACTCCACCGTTTCGCCGACAAGCACCGGCAGCGCGAAGTCGATCTGCAGCCCGCCCAGGCGCCAGGCGGTACCGGCGACACGGTTGAGCGCCGTGGTCGCAAGCGCCACCGCGTTCAGTTCGAAGGCCAGCATGTTGTCGAAGCCCGCCGCCTCGGCGGCGCGCCTGTCGACATAGAGCGGCGCCATGTTGCCGCTGATGCCGGTGAACATCGCCTGCTCGGCGACGGTGAGGGTCTTGCGGAACGACATGGCGTCGCCGACTTTGAGCGCGGTCATTGGAGAACTCCTGGGAAGAGACAAAGGCCGTGGTTCACAGCACGAGGCCGTTCTTGATGACGGCCTTGGCGATCAGCATGCGGTGGATCTCGGACGTGCCGTCGTACAGGCGCGTCACGCGGCTGTCGCGGTAGATGCGCTCCAGCGGCAGGTCCTTGCAGAAGCCCATGCCGCCGAAGACCTGGATGCCGCGGTCGGCCACGCGGCCGATCATCTCGGAGGCATAGAGCTTGACCATCGACACCTTGTCGCGCGGCTCGCGGCCCTGGTCGAGTTCCCATGCGGTGTTGAGCACCATCATCCGCGTTGCGAAGATCTCGGTGGCCGAGTCCGCGATCATCTGCTGCACCATCTGGAAGTCGCCGATCGGCTGGCCGAACTGCTTCCGCTCGGCCGCATAGGTGCGCATCATCTCGAGCACGCGCGAGGCCATGCCGACCGCCCGCGCGCCGATGTGCGCGAGCCGGATGCCGGCCACGCTGTTCATGATCAGCTTGAAGCCGCCACCGACCTCGCCCAGCACGGCGTCGGCCGGAATGCTGCATTCGTCGAAGGACAGCTCCGCATGGCCATAGCCGCGGTGGCCCATCATCGGCTGCACGCGGTTCACCGTGAAGCCGGGCGTGCCCTTGTCGACCAGGAACAGCGTGATGCCGCCGCGCGCGCGCTTCTCCTTGTCGGTGAGCGCCATCACGATCACGTAGTCGGCGATGTCCCCGTCGCTGATGAAGTGCTTGCCGCCGTTGAGCACCCAGCGGTCGCCTTCGAGTCGCGCGGTGGTCGAGATCGATGCGGCGTCCGACCCCGCGCCAGGCTCGGTGATGGCCATCGCGCAGATCTTCTCGCCCTTCACGGTGGGCAGCAGGTACGTCTCGCGTTGCGCTGCATTGCAGGCCAGCAGCATCGGATAGACCTGGCCGAACACGCGGCGGATCAACGCGTCGGAGGTCTTGCCGAACTCCTCCTCGACCAGGCACATCGTCACGTTGTCGAGCCCGCCGCCGCCGCAGTCCTCGGGCATGTTCATCGCGAACAGGCCGAGCTCTTGCGCCTTGCCGCGCACGCGCTTCAAGGCGTCGGGCGGCACGTGGCCGAGCGCTTCGGTTTCGTTCTCGAGCGGCTGCACTTCCTGGGTGACGAAGCGGCGCACGGTGTCGACGAGCAACTGCGCGTCGGACGGAATGGAGAAGTCGAACATGGTGGTCTTGAATCAGTTGGGAGCGGACGCCGGCGGCTCGCCGACGGCCTTGGCGGCGAGCAGCGCGTCGATCTCGTCGGCGCCGTAGCCCAGCTCGCCGAGCACTTCGCGCCTCTGCTTGCCAAGCTGCTGCGGCGCGAAGCGCACTGGCGGCGCCGCGCCGTCGTAGCGCAGCGGATGGTTGAGCATCGTGATCGGCGCGCCCTCGACGCTTTCCGCGTCGATGAACACGCCGAGATGCGCGAGCTGCGGGTCGGCACGCAGCTCGTCGTAGTCCTTCACCGGCATGTGCCAGATGCCGCGCGCAGCGAGCAGCGGCAGCCATTCGGCGGTGGTGCGCGCGGGCAGGCGCTGGGCCACGATGCGGGTGATCTCGGCGCTGTGCGAGAAGCTGTCGGCGGTGTCGAACCCGGCCAGCTCCGGCAGGTCGAGCGCCACCGCCAGGTCAGCCGGCGCCGCCATCGAGATCGCCAGGTGCCCGTCGGCTGTCGCATGGATGCCCGAAGGCCCCGAGCCGCACCAGCTCGCCAGGCCGTGCGGCCCGCGCGAGGTTTCGGAGCGCGCGCCGTTCATCCACGCGGTCATCGATTCGGCCTGCAGGTCGATGGCCGACTGCAGCAGGCTGCCTTCGACCAGGCGCCCTTGTCCGGTGCGCTCGCGCGACAGCAGGGCGGCGAGGATGCCCATCGCCAACAGCGACGCGGCGTGCTGGTCGACGATCACGGGGCCGGCCGGCGTCGGCGGCCCGTCGGCGCGGCCGGTGCGGGCAGCGAAGCCGGAGCGTGCCTGCAGCAACAAGTCCTGCCCCGGCAGGTCGCGGTCGGGGCCGCTGGCGCCGTAGCCGCTGACCGACGCGTAGACGATGCGCGGGTTGAAGGCCTTGATCTGTTCGTAGCCCAGGCCCAGCCGCGCCATCGCGCCGGGGCGGAAGTTCTCCATCACCACGTCGGCGCCTTCGACCAATTTGCGTGCGACGGCCTTGCCGGCCTCGGACTTCATGTCGAGTGCGAGGCTGCGCTTGTTGCGGCCGGTGGTCAGCAGGTTGACGCTCTGGCCCGCGACGAAGTGGTTGGCGACCGCCCAGTTGCGATGGAAGGCGCCATCGAGCGGCTCGACTGCGATCACGTCGGCGCCCATGTCGGCGAGCAGCTGGGCTGCCATCGGGCCTGCGTGGAAGTGGTTGAAGCTGATGACTTTGAAGCCGGAGAGCATGCGGGGTTCCTGAAAAGCGGTGGGGCGTTTTCAGGATAGTCCCGGTGTGGCTTATCGAGGCGGGTGCGGCTTATTCAATATCTGAGGGGGACTATCAGTGGGGTGGATAGGTGCGGACACACGTTGCTGCGTGGGCGCCGAGGGCTGCTTCAGACTGATGGGCGCCATTGGCGCAGCCGCCGCGAATGTCTGTTCCGGCCAAAAGCGGCTTTCCGACCCGACAGCCTTGATTGACTACAGTCGCTGCATAGGCGCCCAGGGGTTTCAAACTGAAGGGTTGCCTGAGCACGGAATCAGGTCCTTCTTCGCTGACTCCATCGCTTCTTGCAATGCGCGCCGTCGCTCCCTCCCCCGGCAGCGAATGCATGCACAACGTAGGAGGGGAGCGAGCCGTCGAATTCTCGTGGATTTCGATCTTTGACTGCGCGCAGCTTGCGAGCCCGAGAGCACGCGTTCATCTACAGTGTGCAAGCCGCTCTTGACCCTTCGGCGACCAGTACGAATCAGGCTAGCATCCCGACCAGCAAAGGAGGACACCTCGATGGACAACCGGGAAGCGAAAATCATCACTGAGATGCTCAAGTCAGGGAAGTTCGCGCTGATGCAACGCACTCGCGCCTTGAGGTTACCCTGGGCTGCCGCTTGTGCGCTTTCTGTAGATCGGCGAAATCGCCGCCGAGTTCGCTGCCGTTGAGCTTTTCGTTGCCACCATTAACTCCTTAAATTCGACCAATGACCGATCCAAAGAAGGCTGACACCATCGAAGATCTGCAAAAAGCGTTGGTCGACGTCCTAACTAAGCCACAGCTGGATTTCTCGCAACTGGTTGACATCAGTGCCAGGCTCTCGCGCCTTGATCCGGACTATGTGCGGTTCGCCAGCGATAGCGGCCTGATCGATCGCCTTGGTCAGGAGCTGGTGGCTCGACAAGAAACCGCGGTTTCAGAACTTGTCAAGAACGCCTACGACGCCGACGCTCAGGAAGTCACGGTTACGTTCGTGGATGCTGAAGCCGCCGGCGGCAGCCTCCATCTGGTGGACGATGGGCACGGAATGAGCCGAGACCAGCTCATAAATGGGTTCATGCGGCTGGCGAGCAACGAAAAGCAGGCATTCCCTGTCTCACCGCTGTACCGGCGATCGCGCGCGGGCCGGAAGGGTATCGGACGATTTTCGACACAGCGTCTTGGCCGAAGCCTCGAGCTAGTCACCCAGACGATGGAAGCCTCTCACGCCTGTAAGTTGTCCATTGATTGGACCAAGTTTGCGTCTGGCACGGATCTGCATCAGATTGCCACCCGAATCGAAATGGTGCCCAAGGAGCGCCCAAAGGGCACGACCTTGAGCATCCTAGGTCTGCGGGACCGTTGGTCGGACG
>CAIQMJ010000595.1 GCA_903872875.1 uncultured Variovorax sp. | reverse complement strand
GGTGACGAAGCCGCCCTTCGAACCCGGAATCGCACCCTTGATCAACAGCAGTTGACGTGCTTCGTCGATGCGGATCACATCGAGGTTTTGCGTGGTAACGGTGACGTCGCCAAGATGGCCCGTCATGCGCTTGCCCGGGAACACGCGACCCGGGTCCTGCGCCATACCGATAGAGCCCGGCACGTTGTGCGAACGGCTGTTACCGTGCGACGCGCGCTGCGACTTCATGTTGTGACGCTTGATCGTGCCAGCAAAACCCTTGCCGATGGAAGTGCCCTGCACGTCCACCTTCTGGCCAACCGCGAACACGCTGCCAGCGGAGATCACGCCGCCGGCCTTGTGCTGACCAGCCGTGTCGGCGGTCACGCGGAATTCCTGGATGATTTCGCCCGCTTCGACACCCGCCTTGGCGAGATGTCCGGCTGCAGGCTTGGTCACGCGCGATGCCTTGCGCGAGCCGAATGTCACTTGAAGCGCGACGTAACCGTCGGTTTCTTGCGACTTGATCTGGGTCACACGGTTGTTGGACACATCCACCACCGTGACAGGAACTGCGTCCCCGTCATCGGTGAAGAGACGCATCATCCCCACCTTGCGGCCCAGCAACCCGAGGGAGTTGCTCAGACTCATTTGTTTTCTCCAAAAATGGAAGTCCTCTTGCGCCGCTGCCACTTCAATTGGCGACAGCGTTTGGCCGGCGAGCCGACCTGCGAAAGAAGGTTGATAAAACTCGACCTGGTTGGCGCGTAAGCGCGCAAAACAGGCAGAGCCGGCGATTATAGCCCGCTCATGCTAAACCGCGCAAGTCGCCGCGCCGCAATAAAAAAGCCCGCCGGCCAGAGCCAGCGGGCTTTCACGCGAGCGCGCTGAGGCGTGCTTATTGCAGCTTGATTTCGACGTCCACGCCGGCCGGCAGGTCGAGCTTCATCAGCGCATCAACGGTCTTGTCGGTCGGATCAACGATGTCCATCAGGCGCTGGTGCGTGCGGATTTCAAACTGGTCGCGCGACGTCTTGTTGACGTGCGGCGAACGCAGGATGTCGAAACGCTTCATGCGGGTCGGCAGTGGCACCGGGCCCTTGACGATCGCACCGGTGCGCTTTGCGGTGTCCACGATTTCAGCAGCCGACTGGTCGATCAGCTTGTAATCGAACGCCTTCAGGCGGATACGGATTTTTTGCTTGGTTGCCATGGTGTGTGTCCTTTGCCGTATGAATTAAGCGAGGACCTTGGCCACGACGCCCGAGCCGACGGTTTTGCCACCTTCACGGATAGCGAAGCGCAGGCCTTCTTCCATCGCGATCGGGTTGATCAGCTTCACGGTGATGCTCACGTTGTCGCCAGGCATGACCATTTCCTTGCCTTCGGGCAGCTCGATCGCACCCGTCACGTCCGTCGTGCGGAAGTAGAACTGCGGGCGGTAGTTGTTGAAGAACGGCGTGTGACGGCCGCCTTCGTCCTTGCTCAGCACATAGACTTCTGCCGTGAAGTGCGTGTGCGGCTTGATCGAACCCGGCTTGCACAGCACCTGGCCGCGCTCGACTTCTTCGCGCTTCGTGCCGCGCAGCAGCACGCCAACGTTGTCGCCAGCCTGACCTTGGTCCAGCAGCTTGCGGAACATTTCCACGCCCGTGCAGGTGGTCTTGACGGTGGGGCGAATGCCGACGATCTCGATTTCTTCACCGACCTTGATCACGCCACGCTCGACCGCGCCAGTCACCACGGTGCCGCGGCCCGAGATCGAGAACACGTCTTCCACAGGCATCAGGAACGTGCCGTCCACGGCGCGCTCGGGCGTCGGGATGTACGTGTCGAGTGCGTCAGCCAGCTTCATGATGGCTTGCTCGCCCAGCGGACCCTTGTCGCCCTCGAGCGCCAGCTTGGCCGAACCGTGGATGATCGGGGTGTCGTCGCCCGGGAAGTCGTACTTGTCCAGCAGTTCGCGCACTTCCATTTCGACCAGCTCGAGCAGCTCGGCGTCGTCGACCATGTCGCACTTGTTCAGGAACACGATGATGTAGCCCACACCCACCTGGCGCGCCAGCAGGATGTGCTCACGCGTCTGGGGCATCGGGCCGTCAGCAGCCGAGCACACCAGGATCGCACCGTCCATCTGGGCAGCGCCGGTGATCATGTTCTTCACATAGTCGGCGTGGCCAGGGCAGTCGACGTGTGCGTAATGGCGATTGGCCGTTTCGTACTCGACGTGCGCGGTGTTGATCGTGATGCCGCGCGCCTTTTCTTCCGGAGCCGCATCGATCTGGTCGTAGGCCTTGGCTTCGCCACCGAACTTCGACGACAGCACCGTCGCAATCGCCGCCGTCAGCGTCGTCTTGCCGTGATCGACGTGCCCGATCGTGCCCACGTTCACGTGCGGCTTCGTGCGGGTGAATTTACCTTTTGCCATTTTTCAATCCTTGAAAGAGCATTTCCCGTGTATTGGTTTTATGTCTGCATCCGATTGCTGGTTCGCCCCGCACGGGAACAGGGCGGCACCGGATCGCAGACAAGAAGGGCCACGCACCACGCGGCCCCACATTCCTGAAATTACTTTGCGCGAGCGGCCACGATGGCTTCTGCGACGTTGCGTGGAGCTTCAGCGTAATGCTTGAACTCCATCGTGTACGTGGCGCGGCCTTGCGACATCGAGCGCAGCGTGGTCGAGTAGCCGAACATTTCCGACAGCGGAACTTCAGCCTTGAGTGC
>CAIQMJ010000594.1 GCA_903872875.1 uncultured Variovorax sp. | reverse complement strand
CGCGATGAAATAGCTGGCCGACGAGGCGTCCGCCTCGATGTAGATCTCGCCGGGCGAGCGGTACTGGCTGCCGGCCGGGATCGTGAAACGCTCCCAGCCGTCGCGTCGCACGGCAATGCCAAAGCGCGCCAGCAGATTCAACGTGATCTCGATATAGGGACGGGAAATCAGCTCGCCGATGACCTCGATCACGATGTCGCGCTGAGCAGTCAACGGCAGTGCCAGAAGCAGCGCCGTCAGGAACTGGCTGGATACGTCGCCACGAACGCGAATCGGCTGGTCGAGCGCAAGCGCACCATGCTTGACCGGATGGATGCGCAGCGGCGGGTAGCCAGGATTGCCGAGGTAGTCGATGTGGCAGCCGAGCTGCGTGAGCGCATCGACCAGGTCGCCGATCGGGCGCTCGTGCATGCGCGGAATGCCGCGCAATTCGAAATCGCCGCCCATCAGCGCAAGCGCTGCGGTCAGGGGGCGCATCGCGGTGCCGGCGTTGCCGAGGAACAGGTCGGCCTGTTCGGCATGTGCTCGTCCGCCGAGGCCTTCAATGCGCAGGCCGTTGCCCGAGCGGTCGATGCCGCAGCCGAGTGCGCGCAACGCGTCGAGCATGACGCGCGTGTCGTCGGAATCGAGCAGGTCGTGCACGGTGGTGGTGCCGCTCGCCAGCGCGGCCAGCAGCAGCACGCGGTTCGAGATGCTCTTGGAGCCCGGCAATTGCACGGTGCCCCCGGCCGACGCGAGCGCGGGAATGTCGAGGGAAGGGGAGGAGAACATCGCGTCAGCCCAAGGTCGAGCCGGAGCCCATCTTCCATTGCGATCGCATGCCGCTGGCCGCGGCGATCGCGTCCTCGAGCGCTGACGAGTCGCCCGCTTGCATCATTGCCTCCAGTGCGTCGAGTGCCCGCCGGAAGGATTGGGCCTGCAGCAGCACCTGCTCGCGGTTGGCGAGCAGCACGTCGCGCCACATCGTTGGATCACCCGCCGCGATGCGAGTGAAATCGCGGAAACCAGGGCCGGCCAGCTCGAGGAATCGCTGTCCATCAGGCTGTGACGCAATGCCGCTCATGAACGCGAAAGCCAGCAGATGCGGCAGATGACTCACTGCGGCGAAGGCACTGTCGTGCGCCTGCGGCGTCATCGTGAGCACCTGGGCACCGATGGCCGACCACAGCGTTGCCGCGCGCTGTATATGGCCCAGCCGCGTGGTCTCTACCGGTGTAAGCACGACCTGCCTGCCGGCGTACAGGGCGGCATCGGCATGCTCGACGCCCGAGCGTTCCTTGCCTGCGATCGGGTGGGCCGGTACGAAGCTGCCGAACTGCGCCTGCAGGCCGCGTCGGGCGGCTTCGATCACGTCCGACTTGGTGGAGCCGACGTCCATCACCAGCGTCTCGGCCGAAATGCCGGAGCGAATGGCAGCGAATGTGGCTTCCGAGGCTGCCACCGGCACTGCGATCAGCACGAGATCTGCGCCAGATACCGCGAGCAATGCCGACGGCGCCGCAGCATCGATCACGCCGAGCTGCTGGGCATGCTCAGTGGTCGACGGGGACTTGCTGTAGCCGACCACCCGCTCGACCAGTTTGGCGCGCTTGAGCGCCAGGGCGAAGGAGCCGCCCATCAGCCCGCAGCCGATTAGACCCAGTTGCTCGAACATCGCGATCAGGCGGTGACCGGGTAGGCGCCCAGCACCTTGTAGAACGCGCACAGCGTGCGCAGTTCGGCGAGTGCCGCCGCGACGTTGGGCTGCGACGGATGGCCGTCGAGGTCGATGTAGAAGTAGTACTCCCACTGGCCAGTGCGTGCCGGACGCGACTCGAAGCGCGTCATCGAGACCTTGTTGGCCTTGAGTGGCACCAGCAGGTCGTGCACCGCGCCGGGCCGGTTCGGCACCGACACCACGAGGCTGGTGCAGTCGCGACCCGTGGCCGGCGGCATCGCCAGCGTCTGGGGCAGGCAGATGACGGCGAAGCGTGTGCGGTTGTAAGAATCGTCCTGCACCGCGTGGGCCACGATGTGCAGGCCGAAGCGTGTGGCTGCGCGGTCGCCGGACAGCGCAGCCCAGGCAGGATTCTCGGCGGCGAGCCGGGCGCCTTCGGCATTGCTCGACACCGCGCGCCGTTCGGCATTTGGCAAATGCTTCGACAGCCAGGTCTGGCATTGCGCGAGTGCCTGGGGATGCGCGAGCACCGCTTCCACGCCGTCGAGCGAATTGACAGTGCGCAGCAGATGGTGGCGCACCAGCAGACTCACTTCGCCCACGACATGCGCGGGGGAATGGAGGAACAGGTCGAGCGATCGCGTGACGACGCCTTCGGTCGAGTTCTCGACACCTACAACGCCGTACTGCGCACTGCCTGCGGCGGTCGCATGGAACACTTCATCGAAGCTGGCGCAGTAGATCAGGTCGGCCGCACCGCCGAAGTACTCGACCGCTGCCTGTTCGCAGAACGTGCCTTCCGGTCCGAGTACGGCGACGCGCTGTGGCGACTCGAGCGCGAGGCATGCCGACATGATTTCGCGCCAGATGGCCGAGACGTGCAGGTCCTTCAATGGTCCCGAGTTGCTCTGCTGCATCTTCGCAATGACCTGGGCCACGCGATCGGGGCGGAAGAACGGCGTGCCCTCGCGCTTCTTGACTTCCCCCACCTGTTCGGCAACGCGTGCGCGCTGGTTCAGGAGGTCGAGCAGGCGTTGGTCGAGAGAGTCGATCTGCGTGCGCAGATCGCTCAGGCTGTGGGAAGGATCGTTCGGGGGAGTAGGGTCTGGTGCGGTCATCGTTCGGTCGCGCTACTAGGCATGCGATCGCTCGAATTCTCGCATGTAGGTCACCAGCGCCTGAACGCCTTCGAGGGGCATCGCGTTGTAGATGCTGGCGCGCATGCCCCCAACGGACTTGTGTCCCTTGAGTTGCAGCAGGCCAGCTTCGCGTGCACCGGCGAGAAAGGCCTCGTTGCGGCTTTCGTCGCGAAGAAAGAACGGCACGTTCATGCGTGACCGGCAGTCGGCTGCGAGGCGGTTCTCGTACAGCGCGGACGTGTCGACGAAGTCGTACAGCAACTTGGCTTTGGCGATGTTGCGGAGCTCCATCGCGGCGATGCCCGTCGCCTCGCCCTCGGTCTGCTGAAGCAGCCATTGAAAGGTCAGTCCGGCCATGTAGATGCCCCATGTCGGCGGCGTGTTGTACATGGACTGGTTGTCGGCAACGGTCTTGTAGTTGAACGCACTTGGGCAGATCTCGAGAGCGTGGCCGAGCAGGTCGTCACGCACAACCACGATCGTCAAACCTGCCGGGCCGAGGTTCTTCTGCGCACCGCCGAACGCGAGGCCCACGCGGCGCCAGTCGACCGGTCGCGATGCCACGTGTGACGAGAAATCGATCACCAGCGGCGCCTTGCTGCCAAGCGCAGCCAGATCGGGCAGTTCGTGGAATTCGATGCCGTTGATGGTCTCGTTGCTGCACAGGTGCACATAGGACGCGTCGTCGGACAGTTTCCAACTGGCCGCTTCGGGCAGCGACGTGTGCTTGCCCGATACGTTGCTCGCGACGATGCGAGTCTCGCAGTAGCGTTGCGCTTCCTTCTGCGACTTGATGCTCCAGCTGCCGGTGATGACGAAGTCCGCCACCGTGCCGCGTGAGAGGTTCAGCGGAGCGATCGCGTTCTCGCCAAGCCCGCCACCTTGCATGAACAGTATGTGGAAGTTCTCGGGTACGGCCAACAGCGTCCGCAGGTCGGCTTCAGCCTGTGTCGCGATCTGGCCGAACTCCTTGCCCCGGTGGCTCATTTCCATGACGCTCATGCCGCTGCCGTGCCAGTCAAGCATTTCGCTGGCCGCGCGTTGCAGCACTGCCTCTGGCATCGCGGCGGGACCGGCGGAGAAGTTGTACGGGCGCAGTCCCGCGCGCGTCGTCACTTCTTGGCGGGCGCTTTGGCGGGCGCAGCGGCCTTGGCGGCGGGCTGGTCTGGCGGCGCAGTCGGTGCGCCCAGCGCCTGCGCCACGCTGGCATCCAGGGCACGCATCTTCGGCTCGACGGAAGCGCGTGTTTCAGCCACGAGCTTTTCGGTCAGAGCGGTCTGCATCTTGGGGTTCAGATCCTGGTACTTCTTGCTCAGTGGCGAACTGATCCAAGCCAGCAGCTGGCGCAATTCGTCTTCGCTGAACGTTTGATCCATCAGTGGGCCGATGGTGGTCGGTGCAAGCTGCACGGCCTTGTCGCGCACCACCGGATAAGTTTCGTCGAAATACTTTTTCAGTTCGGCGTCGGCCGCCTTGGCAGCGCTTTCACGCTTCTCCGCCGGCACCTGTGTCTGCAGGTACTGGGAGCCGGCCTGGGCGATGGGCGCGCTGGACTGTTCGACCAGTCCGCGCGCAAGCGCTTCGATACCGGGGCGCTGCATGTCGAGGAACTGCTTGACCAAGGCGGCCTTGTCCTGTGCCATCGCAAACGAACTGGCGGCCACTGCCGCAGTCACGATCGCGAGCTTGATTGTCTTATTCACTGGGATTCTCCGTTGAAGATGTGGATGTGTTGTTGTCGGGCTCGAGGTCGACGTTGGCGTCGTTCTCGACGATGCGTTGAAGCCCACTGAGCCTGGCGCCTTCGTCGAGTCCGATCAGCGTCACGCCTTGCGTGGCGCGTCCGAGTTCGCGGATTTCAGCAACGCGTGTTCTGACAAGCACGCCCTTGTCCGTGATCAGCATGATCTCGTCGTCGGCATGCACCAGCGTGGCAGCCACGACCTTGCCGTTGCGCTCACTTTGTTGAATCGCAATCATGCCTTTGGTTCCGCGGCCGTGGCGCGTGTACTCGGTAATGCTTGTGCGTTTTCCGTAACCGTTCTCGGTCGCGGTGAGGACGCTCTGCGCTTCATCCTCGGCGACCAGCATGGCGATCACGCCTTGGCCGTCCTCGAGCATCATGCCGCGCACGCCGCGCGCGTTGCGACCCATCGGACGCACGTCGTTCTCGTCGAAGCGGACGGCCTTTCCGTTGTCGCTGAACAGCATCACGTCATGCTTGCCATCTGTCAGAGCCGCGCCGACCAGGTAGTCGCCCGCATCGAGGTCGACGGCGATGATGCCGGCCTTGCGCGGATTGCTGAATTCGTCGAGCGCCGTCTTCTTGACCGTACCCATCGAGGTCGCCATGAAAACATACTGGTCGGCTGGGAAGCTGCGCTTCTCGCCGGTCAGTGGAAGCACCACGTTGATCTTCTCGCCGTCCTGCAGCGGGAACATGTTGACGATCGGGCGGCCGCGCGAGCCGCGCGAGCCCGCTGGAACCTCCCACACCTTGAGCCAGTAGAGCCGGCCCCGGTTGGAGAAACACAGGATGTAGTCGTGCGTATTGGCGATGAAGAGCTGGTCGATCCAGTCGTCTTCCTTGGTGGCCGTCGCCTGCTTGCCGCGGCCACCGCGTTTCTGAGCCCGGTACTCCGATAACGGCTGGCTCTTGATGTAGCCGCTGTGCGAGAGCGTCACGACCATGTCGGTCGGCGTGATCAGGTCCTCGGTCGACAGGTCGAAGGCGCTGTGTTCGATCTGGCTGCGGCGTGCGCCCAGCTTGGTCTGACCGAACTCGGTCTTGATGGTGGTCAATTCGTCGCCGATGATGATCGACACGCGTTCCGGCTTGGCCAGGATGTCCAGCAGATCGTCGATTTCTGCCATCACCTCCTTGTATTCAGCGACGATCTTGTCTTGCTCCAGGCCGGTGAGGCGTTGGAGTCGCATCTGCAGGATTTCCTGGGCCTGGGTTTCCGACAGGCGGTACAAGCCATCGGCACCCATGCCGAACTCGGCCTCGAGACCGTCCGGACGGTAGTCATCGGCATTGATCGTCCCGCCATCGGCACGCGTGCGGGTGAGCATCTCGCGGACCAGCTTGCTGTCCCAGCTGCGTGTCATCAGCTCCGCCTTGGCGACCGGTGGCGTCGGCGCATTGCGGATGATCGAGATGAATTCGTCGATGTTCGCCAGCGCGACGGCAAGGCCTTCGAGTACGTGGCCGCGCTCGCGCGCCTTGCGCAGCGTGAAGACCGTTCGGCGAGTGACCACTTCGCGGCGGTGCGTGAGGAACACCTCGATCAGGTCCTTCAGGCTGCACAGCTTCGGTTGGCCGTCGATCAGCGCAACCATGTTGATGCCGAATGTGTCCTGCAGTTGCGTCTGCTTGTACAGGTTGTTCAGCACGACCTCGGGCACTTCGCCACGCTTGAGTTCGATCACGAGCCGCATGCCCGACTTGTCGGACTCGTCCTGGATGTGGCTGATGCCCTCGATCTTCTTCTCGTGCACGAGTTCTGCCATGCGCTCCTGAAGCGTCTTCTTGTTGACCTGGTAGGGCAGCTCATCGACGATGATCGCTTGGCGCTGGCCGCGGTCGATGTCCTCGAAGTGGCACTTGGCGCGCATCACGACCTTGCCGCGACCGGTGCGGTATCCGTCCTTGATGCCGTTGATGCCATAGATGATGCCGGCCGTCGGGAAATCGGGTGCCGGTACGATCTCCATCAGTTCGTCGATGGTCGCCTCGGGATGGCGCAGCATGTGCAGGCACGCATCCACTACTTCATTCAGGTTGTGTGGCGGGATGTTCGTGGCCATGCCGACGGCGATGCCCCCAGCGCCGTTGACCAGCAGATTGGGTAACTTGCTGGGCAAGACCGCCGGCTCCCTTTCGGAGCCGTCGTAGTTGTCCTGGAAGTCGATCGTCTCCTTGTCGATGTCGGCCAGCATCTCATGTGCGATCTTGGCAAGCCGAATTTCGGTGTATCGCATCGCTGCGGCCATGTCGCCATCGACCGAGCCGAAATTGCCCTGGCCGTCAACCAGCATGTGTCGCATCGAGAAATTCTGCGCCATCCGCACGATGGTGTCGTAGACCGACTGGTCGCCGTGCGGGTGGTACTTGCCGATCACATCGCCGACGATGCGAGCGGACTTCTTGTATGGCCGATTCCAGTCGTTGTTTAGTTCGTGCATCGCGTAGAGCACGCGTCGGTGCACGGGCTTCAGGCCGTCGCGCGCATCGGGAAGCGCGCGGCCGACGATCACGCTCATGGCGTAATCGAGATAGCTACGGCGCATTTCCTCTTCGAGACTGATGGGCAGG
>CAIQMJ010000593.1 GCA_903872875.1 uncultured Variovorax sp. | reverse complement strand
GTCGGAGGTCGATTCGTCCGCAGCTTGGGCGGGCAGGCATACCAGTACGAGCAGGGTGACCAGCGCCCATTGGCGGACGCAGGGAAGAACAGGGTGCATCATTTTGTTGGATTAAAAATATGAAGGATTCGCATTCAGATCGTATCGCGCATACCCCACGGGCTTGCGGAACAGCGAGAACCACAGGCATCTGATCGCCTGCCTTATCGAAACTACGTGCAGGGAGTGCTGGCGGTCGCCAAGAGAAAGGATGGGAAAGATGGCCGTCCTTGCTAACGCACTAAGGGGGTCAGAGATCGGCGGAATCCAACACAAATGACTCAAAGGGTGGCGAAGATTCTTTGCGCGGCGTACGAAACACCTCCGTCACCTGTCGCGTTGAGTCCCCTTGCGTGAGGCGGGGCACAAAAGTAATCTTTGCAAGTTGTGCTCGATCAGTAGCAAAGCGCCGAGATGTTGGCTTCGACTCTGCTGGCATAGTCTCCGGGAATCTGATGACCGCGGCTGCGTGACGCTTCGATTGTTCGATTCCATTTTTCCAGGGCCGATTGACAGGCCTGTGATCGCCGAACTTCTTCTTTGCGTACTGAACCAGGCACGATCACGATTCCCCCAGCACCGCCGATGACAGGAGCTATTGCGTTGCTGATACGTGGACAAGGACGACTGCGGTAGAAGCTGCTCTGGCGGACGACAATTATCTTGAGCGCTCAAAGTAGTTGACGCCGGGCACTGCTCCCATCAGCGCCGATGCATTTGTATGCAACGTCACCGGCAAAGACATTGCTGGCCAGCGTCAGTGCGAGGATCGCAATTGACTTCATGGTTATCGCCTTTCAGTGATTGGATTTGAAGTTGCGGGTGACACATGCGGCGTGAGCGTCTTTATCAAGACTAGTGCTACTGCGTCCCGCTGGCATGGGACAGAGATCCTGAACCGAGGGGGTGATTTGCCCTGGGAGGGCGATACCGAGATCGGGTTCAATCATGAACACCCATGTTTGACTCCACTTCCCCGCTCGCCCACCGCGCTTCGCTGAGATAGGCCGGGCACGGACCTGATCCACCCGGTCGCCGCTTGCTCGGAGGCTCTTCACTCAAGAGGACATTCCGGCGATCGCGACGATGCCAGAAATCTTCAGCCACATATGACTGCATTGGATAGACGGTAGAACGTCCGATCCTCGTCCCACAAAGCCCAGCCCGGCCTCACCGCCGCGCTGGGCTTTGTGCCGTCTGGCTTCGCCAGGCGTGTCTTCTCTCCTTCATCCAGGGGGTGCTTCGCATCCCCGCACCTCATGGACCACGACTTCACATCCACCACCTTCGACGATGAAACTTTTCAACGCCACGAGACATTCGCGACATCACCGAGCCTTGCCTGCCCGGCCTGCCAATCACCGCGAACCGTTCCACGCGACACCGGCAAGAAGGCCGGTGCAGCGATCGGCACCGTCGCTGGCGCGGCCGGTGGCATCTCCGGTGCGCTGTCCGGTGCCATCACCGGCGCCGAGATCGGCATGGCCATGGCCGCTTCCGCCAGCTCAGCCACGACGCCGTTGGGCATCGTGGCCGGCGCGATCCTCGGGGCCTTAAGCGGAGGCATTGCCGGCTGCGCCGTCGGCGCTGCGCTGGGTGAGGCCGTCGACGACGCGATTCTGCGCAACCGTCATTGCCTGGGCTGCGGCCACACCTTCGCCGTCTCGCGCCGCTGATCGTCTTGGCGTCGCTTCTTCTCCCCCAATTCCTTTCTTCCAGGAATCCTCTTGAACCTCATCACTCCCGAGCTGCGCATCCTGCTGCTGGCCAACGGCCACACAGCGCGCGACAATCCGCACTTCGACCCTTGGCCTGTGCTCAAGTGGTTCAACCCGTGCGGCGCCGCTACCTGGTTGATCACCGAACTCGACCCCGACGACGAAGACCTCGCCTATGGCCTCGCGGACCTGGGCCTGGGCAGCCCCGAGACGGGCCACGTGTCCGTGCGCGAACTGTCCTCCATCCGCCTGATGCGCGGTGCGCTGGGCATCGAACGCGACTTGCACTGGCGCGCCGACAAACCCCTGAGCGCCTACCTGCGATTGGCCCGGGCCGCTGGTCGCATCGTCAGTTGACCCCACCAACCACGCCCTCTCGCCGCACACCGGCAACTCCTCCTGAAGCCCGCCCCGTGCGGGCTTCGTCTTTTCCGCTCCCGCGTTCCTTCATCTCTCCATTTCCACAAGGACCATTCCCATGGCACACCTCCTCCAGCAAATGGCCTACGTCGGCCAGACCCCGTGGCACGAACTGGGCAACCAGTTGCCTCCCAAGCAGCCCCTCGAAGTCTGGGCCCGCCAAGCGGGTATGGACTGGCGCATCTGCGAGACGCCCGTGCGCTACATGGCCGAGCAGGCCGGGGCGCTCGGCTCCATCATGACCTTCGAGGACCAGAAGGTGCTCTATCGCAGCGACACCAAGGCGCCTCTGTCGGTCGTCGGTGGCCGCTACCAGATCGTGCAGCCCCGGGACGTGCTGGAGTTCTACCGCGACCTCACCGAGGTCTCCGGCTTCGAACTGGAAACCGCCGGCGTGCTCAAGGCCGGGCGCAAGTTCTGGGCCCTGGCACGCACCGGCAAGGAAACGGCGCTCAAGGGCAACGACACCGTCAAGGGCTACATCCTGCTCGCGACCTCCTGCGACGGCACCCTGGCCACCACCGCCACGCCGACGACGGTGCGGGTCGTGTGCAACAACACCCTGTCGATCGCGCTCAATGGCGCGAGCAGTGCCGTGCGTGTGCCGCACAGCACGACGTTCGATGCGCAGGCAGTCAAGCGGCAGCTCGGCATCGCCGTCTCCGGCTGGGACACCTTCATGTACCGCATGAAGACCCTTTCGGAGCGCAAGGTCAAGACCCACGAGTCGATGAATTTCTTCCTGCGCGTGATGTGCCAGACGGACGGTCATGCCGACAGCCAGGCCCTCACCAACGAGCGGGCTCTCAAGAAGGTGCAGGAGCTCTACGAGGGTCGTGGCCGCGGCGCGGAACTCGGCGCGGCCAAGGGCACGGCCTGGGGCCTGCTGTGCGCCGTGACCGAGTTCGTCGATCACGAGCGCCGTGCCCGCAGCCAGGAGTACCGCCTGGACAGCGCCTGGTTCGGGCAAGGAGCGGGCCTCAAGCAACGCGCATTGGATGCAGCCCTCCAACTGGCGTCGTGACATCTCCTCCAGCACCACCCACTCCTGCGCACCCCGACGGCACAAGCCCCGGCCCCCTTCAAGGGACCGGGGCTTTGTGCTTTTGGGGTGCGCCAAGGACATGACCGATCAACCACGAAGAAAGGACACCGCCATGGCGGAACTTCAAGTGGCGGGCACCTCGCCCGCCAAACGCCGGCCAGCCCTGAAGCTGGTCAAGACTCAGGGCCTGAGCCGCACGCAGTGGCTCGACATCCGCAAGGGCGGCATCGGCAGCTCCGACGCTGCCGCAGCCGTCGGTCTCCATCCCTACAAATCGCCCCTGCAACTCTGGATGGAAAAGACCGGGCGCGAACACCTGCTGCCCCAAGTCGATCCCGATGACGCGACCAGCCCGATGTATTGGGGCACGCTGCTAGAACCCATCGTGGCGGCGCACTACACCCGGCGCACGGGGCTGCGGGTGCGCCGCATCAACGCGGTGCTCCAGCATCCCGCGCATCCCTGGATGCTGGCGAACATCGACCGGGAGGTCATCGGCTCCCCGCTGGTGCAGCTCCTGGAGTGCAAGACAGCCGGCTACCACGGTGCCCGGCTGTGGGAAGACGGCGTGCCCGAGTACGTCCAGCTGCAGGTGCTGCACCAGCTCGCCGTCACTGGCAAGCCCGCGGCCGACGTGGCGGTGCTGATCTGTGGCCAGGAACTTCGCATCCACCGCATCGAGCGAGACGAGACCATGATCGCCCAACTCATCGCGCTGGAGAAACGGTTCTGGCACTTCGTCGAGACGGACACCGCACCGGCTGCCGATGGCTCGGACTCGGCAGACGTGGCCTTGCGTGCGCTCTGGCCTCGGGACAACGGGAAGACGGTGGATTTCACGGGCGACATGGAGATGTCGTCGGCATTTTCCGACCTGCTCGCGCTGCGCCAGGTCCTGGCTGACGCCATCGTCCGTGAAGCGCAGGTCAAGCAGCGCATCCAGCAGCGCATGGGAGAGGCCACCACGGCGCGTTTCGACGCGGGCGAAGTGCGCTGGAAGCGCAGCAAGGATTCGGCGGCCGTGGACGTCGATCGCCTGCTGGTGGACCAGCCCGAGCTCGCGAGCACGTACAGCGTGCCACGACCTGGATCGCGGCGGTTCACCGTCAAGGTGCACGAGTCGCTGACTCTGGCGGCTCCGTCGCCAGCGGCCGATGAATGAAAGGGGATGCCATGAACATCTTCTTCGGCCCCATCGAGTACCTGACGGCCTTCGCGATGGTGCTCGCCACGGGAATCCTCTTCGGCTTCGGGCTGGGGTGGCATTTCTGCGGGCACTTCCGCGCGCACCCGCTGCGCGCGCGGCTCTGACGCCGATCGGCTTCTGCACCTTCAGCTCCCACATCGCCACCGGTCGGCCGGCTCGGTGGCACACCCCGTTTCCGCAGGGGTTTCACAGCGGCCCGCCCCATGCGGATTGAAGGGGTGGGCTGGTCACAGATTTCTCAGGAACTTTCTTGTCATGGACGTTCATTTCCAACGGCACGTCATCGTGCCTCCCTACACCCGTGATCTCACGTCCAACGACCAGTTCAAGTGGTCTGCGGATTTCGAGGTCCCCGCCATCGGCGATGACATCGTGATCCGTCTGAACGGCATCGGCCGTGCCAAGGTCGTGGGCTACGCCACGCATGGCGGCTACCTGGGCGTGATGTGCATGCCGTACAGCCCGCCCGCATGGTGGGTTCGTCAAAACGGCCCCGCAAGCGCACAGAACGCGGCGCTGGCCTACGGCGCGGAGATATCGCCGATCGTTCCAGGGCAGGTGCCGTGAGCTGCCATCAAACCAACGTCGAGTTCATCACCGACCTGATGGAGCACTCGCGCCACGGCGCGCTGATTCAGGCCTTCGTGATCCATGCCATCGACCAGTACGCCCGGAGGGTCGCAGCTGCCCTGCCGGAAGACCTGGACACCAGTCTCGTCAGCGGCCACGCGTGGCACGGCTGCGCCGTCGAGGTGCGCGAGAAGCTCGCGCAAAGGCTCGGCTGACCGCCGTGCATTAATCCATTCATTTTTTCAAGGAGAGCCACATGCTCAAAGGACTGGCCCTGACGCCACCAGTGATCGGGCGGATATCGATCGGACGCGTGGTCGAGAAAGACGGGCGACGCCTGCCCGAGAAAGACGACGGATTTACCGTCACCAGCCAGGTGCAGGGGCGCGACGGCTGGATCACACACCCGCTGGACGGGCAATTGCGAAAGGCACCCGGCGCCAAGCTGCGCAGCATCCCCGTCCGGCTGCTCTTCGACGCGGCGGACCTGAACCTGCGCGCCAACTACAGCCTGTTCGACCGCAAGACCGGCCGGCCGTTGTGCGTGGGCAATGGCGAAACGTGCCGACGCTCGACGCCATCAGGCATGCAGACGCTGCCGTGCCCGGCACCGGAGGGGTGCGAGTTGGCACGCGGCGGACTGT
>CAIQMJ010000592.1 GCA_903872875.1 uncultured Variovorax sp. | reverse complement strand
CGGAGAATACGGGGCCGCTACTTTGTCGTCCGTTAAGAAGCCGGTTTGAAGGCTGATCTTGGCGCGAGGGCGGCGAGGATCACGGTCAGGATCAGGCGCAAAAGAAGCCTCAGCCAGTTGAGGATGAGGCGGAGATTGTGGCCGACCGCGCTGAGCACGGCGAAGACGGCGAAGCCGATCCAGGCCAGCCAGGCGTGCGGGGCGGCGACGACGGCGCCGATGCAGATGGCGAGGCCCGCCACGCACAAGGCGAGTGCGCTGTAGCGGACCGGAAATCGGGGAATCGTGGGCGTGCTTATGTTCTCTCTCCGGGAGCCTGCTGCATCATAGAGGGCTGACTCCACGACGTACGATGACCCACCCCGACGATCCGACCGGCGCTCCGGCACCCACGCCCGCCTCCACACCCTCCATCATTTCGGCACCCGCCGGCGCTGAAGCCGTGCCGATGGGCCCCGAGGACTTCGACCTGCTCGACGCCGAACTCGACGCCATGCGCGAGCAGGACGACGAGATTCCCCAATGGGAATTCTGCGAAGGCTTGATGGCCGCGCTGATCTGCTCGCGTCGCCCGATTCCGCCAGCCGAATACTGGCCGATGGTGCTCGGCGACAGCTTCGTGCCCGCGCAGCGCATGGAATTCGTCTGGCACTGGAAGCGCCGCTGGCGCGAGATCGAGCAGGCGCTCGACGCCGACGTCCGCACGCTCGACGACGACCGCAGCTACCAGCCGGAGGTGCTCGACACCCGCGGCGCGATCGCCTCGCTGCCGGAGGAAGAGCGCGCCGAAGTGGCTGGCGAGGCGATCCCGTCGTTCGCGCAGGTCTGGGCGCTCGGCTTCATGTATGCAGTGGAGAACTGGCCCGAGGAATGGGCGCCGCCGCGCGACAAGGAAGCCGCGCAGATGCTGGACGACGCGCTGAGCGCGATCGTCGCGCTGACCGAGGACGACACCGGCAAGCCGGAAGTCTCGATGTTCAGCGAGGATGGCCCGCCGAGCCTGAGCCAGAAGCGGCTCGACGATTTCGGCGAGGCGATCTGGGCGGTCTACGACCTGCGCCAGCTCTGGAAGAGCATGGGCCCGCGGATCGAATCCGTGCGGAAGGAAGCGACGCCGGGGCGCAACGACCCTTGCCCTTGTGGCAGCGGCAAGAAGTTCAAGAAGTGCCACGGCGCCTGAGCGCCTGGCCTATTCGAAGGCGCTGAGCATCACATAGCCGCCGGTGGTGTCGTTCGACGCGCCGACCACGGCGAACACCTTGCTGTTGCGCACGCCGAAGTAGATGTTGCTGTCGCCCTGAGGCGTGATCGCTCGGAGTCCGGCGGGGCCGTTCGGGCCGTTCGTGTTCACGGCGCTCGTTGCCGAGCCAGCCGGGCCGTCCGGCCGCAGGATGGCCCGCACGTAGTCGTTCTGCGTCATCGTGATCTTGCCCCAGTCCGGGACGGTCGACCCGCCATAGGCGATGGCGGCATTCCAGTCCGGCGCGTCGGCCACGCCGATGCGCCACACCGCCGTGTCGGGCTGTGCCGCGGGCTTGCCGGCGGACAGGTAGATATGCGAGCCGCCTACGTCGGCAATCACCATGCGGCCGCCGTCGTTCGCATTGGCGACGTTGACGATGTTCCAGACACCAGCCTCGTCCGAGGCCGTCACCGTGTAGGTGACGATATTGCCGGTGCAGTTCGCGATGCTGTAGATCGCCAGCGAGTTGCACATCAGCAGTTGGCGGCCTCCGGCGGGCACCTGCATCTGGAGGATGCTGGAGCGCGATGGGCTGTTGCGGTAGTGCTGGACGCCGACGCGGTTGTACACGCCTGCCAGATCGGCCTGCTGCGTCACGAGCTTGCGTACCGCGATGAAGGGCCGGATCGGGGTTGGGCCGACCACGAACGCGTCGTCGAACGGGAAGGTGCCGATCACCGCGTCGGGCACAACGCGGAAACGCACGATGTCGGTCACCATCCAGAGTCGGCTCGACTTGAAGGCGAAGGTGCCCGGCT
>CAIQMJ010000591.1 GCA_903872875.1 uncultured Variovorax sp. | reverse complement strand
TGCTGAGCCCGGCCGGCGGCCGCGCCGCCAGCCGCTGGGGCGCCGAACGCATGCTGCTGGTGCTCAGCCTGAGCACGGCGGTGGCCTTGGTCGCCTTCGGCACCGGCTGGCTGATGGTCGGTGCGATGGCAATCCTTTCACTGCGCGCACTGCAGTTGCCGCTGCTGCCGGTGATCGTGGCACGGCGCTTTCCGGGCCCTGCCCGCGTCGAGGCGCTGGTCGCCCGGTCGCTGTGGCGCGACCTCGGCGGCGGCGTCGGCCCGCTGGTGGCCGGCGTGGTGCTGCCGATCTGGTCGCCGACGCTGATCTACGCGCTCGCCGCGGCGTTGCTGGCGATCTCGGCGGTGATGGCCGTGGTGCCTGCGCGGGTGCGCACCGCTGCGCAGTAGCTCCGTAGCTTCCTGGAGCGGCTGCCAGCGGCCGTCACGGCTCAGGCGATGGCGGCGATCCCCGCGCCGGCCGTCACGTACGCACCCTGCGCGACCTGGAGCGAGATGCGTCCGGCGCGATGCGCCGTGACCTGCATTTCCATCTTCATGGCCTCCATCGTGGCCACCGTATCGCCGATGGCCACGACATCGCCCTCGGCGACCTTCCAGGCCTGCAGAGTGCCGGCGACCGGCGCCGGAACCGCCGCCGGATCGACCTCGGGAGCGACCGTATCGTCGGCCGCGGACGGCGGCGACGCAACACCCGCGGTCGATCGAAGCCCCTGCAGCAGCGCCGCCGGCAGACCCAGCGCCATGCGTCGGCCATCGATCTCGATGGCCGTGCGCACCAGTGCGACGTCCGCCAGCGGCTCGGCACGCACCGAAGCGGCCAGCGTGTTCGCGAAATCGGTCTCGATCCAGCGCGTATGCACCTTGAAGCCATCGTCGCCGACGAAGTCCGGCGCCTCCATCACTGCGCGATGGAAAGGCAGCACCGAGGCAACCCCTTCGATACGGAATTCCCGCAGCGCGCGCCTTGCGCGTGCGACCGCCTGTGACCGCGTCGCGCCTGTCACGATCAGCTTGGCCATCAGCGAATCGAATGTGCCCGGGATCGTCGAGCCCGAGGACACGCCCGTGTCCACACGCACGCCGGGGCCCGATGGCGCCTCGAACAGATGGACGGGCCCGGATGTCGGCAGGAAGCCACGTCCCACGTCTTCGGCATTGATGCGGAATTCGATGGCATGGCCACGCGGGACGGGTGTCTCGGTGATCGACAGTGGCAGGCCGTCGGCCACACGCAACTGCTCGACCACGAGATCGATGCCCGAGGTCTCCTCGGTCACCGGGTGCTCGACCTGCAGGCGCGTGTTGACCTCGAGGAACGAGATCGTGCCCGACGGGCTGAGCAGGAACTCCACCGTGCCGGCGCCGACATAGCCCGCCTTGGCGCACACGTCGCGCGCCGACTGATGGATGCGCGTGCGCTGCGCGTCGCTCAGAAAGGGCGCCGGCGCCTCTTCCACCAGCTTCTGGTTGCGCCGCTGCAGCGAGCAGTCGCGCGTGCCGAGCACGACCACGCGGCCATGGCTGTCGGCGATGACCTGCGCCTCGACATGGCGCGGCCGGTCCAGGAACTGCTCGACGAAACATTCGCCGCGACCGAACGCGGTGACGGCTTCGCGGACGGCCGACGCGTACAGGTCGGCCACCTCGTCCATCCGCCAAGCCACCTTGAGCCCCCGCCCACCACCGCCGAAGGCCGCCTTGATCGCGATCGGCAGGCCGTGCTGCTCGGCGAAGGCGACGACCTCCTGCGCATCGCGCACGGGCTCCGGCGTGCCTGCGACCAGCGGCGCACCGACCGACATGGCGATCTTGCGTGCCTGCACCTTGTCGCCGAGTGCTTCGATGGCCGCCGGCGGCGGGCCGACCCAGATGAGACCGGCGTCGATGACGGCACGTGCAAAGCCTGCGTTCTCCGACAGGAAGCCATAGCCCGGGTGCACCGCATCGGCACCGCTGCGGGCCGCGATGGCCAGCAGCTTGCCGACGTTCAGGTAGGTATCGGCCGGCTTTTGACCGTCGAGGCCATGGGCTTCGTCGGCCATGCGGGCATGCAGCGCATCGAGGTCGGCGTCGGCATACACGGCGACGGACTTCACGCCGTAGTCGGCGCATGCGCGTGCGATGCGCACGGCGATCTCGCCGCGGTTGGCGATGAGGACTTTTTTCATGGGAGCTCGTGGAAAGACTGAATCGGGTTGAAGCGCACGCGGGCGCCGATCGGGATCTGGCCGGCACGGTCGAGGTGATGGGTCGCGACCGCACCGATCACCGGGTAGCCGCCGGTCAACGGGTGGTCCGCCAGGAACAGCACGGGCTGCCCGCTCGCCGGCACCTGGATGGCGCCGAGTGCGGTGCCTTCGCTGGGCAGCTCGGCTGCGTTGGCACGCGTCAGCGGCACGTCGCCGGCCAGGCGCAGGCCGACGCGATTGGACTGCGGCGTGACCGTCCAGACCTGGCTCGCCAGCCGTGCGACGGCATCGGCAGTGAACCAGTCGGTGCGCGGGCCCATCACGACGTCGAGCGTGACGATGCCGTCCATCACGGGCAGGTCATCGCGCGGCTGTTCGGGCATGCCGACGATGCCGCCATACGCGACGGACCGAACGGCCAGTACGTCGCCCACCGAGATCGCCGATGGGCCGACATGCGCCAGCGTGTCCGTCGAGCAGCTGCCCAGCACGGGGGCGACGTCGAAGCCGCCGCGCACCGCCAGGTAGCTGCGGATGCCGGCGACGGGCTCGCCGAGGGCAAGGCTGTCGCCGTCGGACAGCGCAATGGCCTGATGCCCCGCCACCGGCCAGTTGGCGCCGTCGGCGGCCGTGAGCCGGACCGGCGCATCGGCTCCCGTGAAGGCCACCACCGTGTCGCCGCGCGAGACCAGCGTGAAGCCGCCGTAGACGATCTCGATGCAGGCTGCATCGCCCGGGTTGCCGACCAGCCGGTTGGCCGCGCGCAGCGCGCCCTGGTCCATGGCACCGGAGGCGGACACGCCCTGCCCGGCCTGGCCGTGGCGACCGGCATCCTGGAACAGCGCCTGCACACCGGCGCTCCGGATGACGAGCGCCGGACCGCCGGCCGCAGCCGTGGGCGCATCCGCAGGCACGATCGATGGCGCACTCGACGCCGAGGAAGGCCGGACTCGCCCCGACGCATCCACGAAGCGCACCCGGAAACCCGGCTGCAGCAGCGCCGGCACCGCGCGGCCAAGGTCCCACATCGGCGTGGCGGTCACGCCGATGATCTGCCAGCCGCCCGGGCTGGCCTGCGGATAGACACCGCTGAACTGGCCCGCCAATCCGACCGCGCCGGCCGGAATACGTGTGCGCGGCGTCTTGCGACGTGGCACGTCGAAGCTCGGGTGCCCGCCGCTCAGGTAGGCGAAGCCCGGCGCGAAGCCGGTGAACGCGACGGTGTATTCGCTGCCGGTGTGCCGACGGATCACTTCTTCGCTGGAGATGCCGAGCATCGCCGCGACGTCGTCGATGTCCTCTCCGGTGTAGTCGACCGGAATCTCGATCAGCGTATGCGCCTGCTTCACCGGCGCCGTCAGGCTGCGCCGACCGATGCGCTCGGCCAGCCCGGTCTGCGTCACGACCGTGGGCCGGTGGCGGATCAGCAAGGTGCGCGCGGCCGGCACGATGTCGTCGACACCTGCGATGGGGTCGGCCTGCAGCGACGCGAGCAGCGCCAGCGTCTGCGGCAGATCGTCCAGCTCGACCAGCAGCGCGTCGAGGTTCACGGGCAGGAAGCGCATCACCGCGATGCCTCCGTGCCCACGTCCACGAATGGCCTCACTTCGACATCGGAGCGCTCGAGAAGCTCGCGCACCCGGCGCGCCATCTCGACCGCGCCGGGGCTGTCGCCGTGGACGCAGATCGACTCGGCCTCGATGCGCACCGTGCTGCCGTCGATGGCCACGACCACACCGTCGGTCGCCAGCCGCAGCATGCGTGCCGCGACCTCCTGCGGGTCGTGCAGCACGGCGCCCTTCTCGCGCCGCGATACGAGCGAACCATCGGGCATGTAGGCGCGATCGGCAAAGGCCTCGGCCACGGTGTGCAGGCCGCTTGCACGGGCCCAGTCGAGCAACGGCGCACCGGCCAGCCCGACCAGCACGAGCGACGGGTCGATCGCGCGGATGGCCGCGATCACGTCACGCGCCTGCCGCTCATCGTGCGCAATGGTGTTGTAGAGCGCACCGTGCGGCTTGACATAGCGCACGGTCGTGCCCGCCGCAATGGCCAGGCCCTGGAGCGCACCGATCTGGTAGATCGCGTCGGCCTGCAGGTCGGCGCTTGCGACGTCCATGTTGCGGCGGCCGAACCCGGCGAGATCGGGGTACGCCACATGGGCGCCGACCACCACGCCGCGTGCGGCTGCGCGGCGCAGGGTCTGCAGGATGCCGGCCGCATCGCCAGCGTGGAAGCCGCAGGCCACGTTGGCGCTGCTCACGATGCCGAGCATCGCGTCGTCGTCGCCCATGCGCCAGGCACCCAGGCTTTCGCCCAGGTCGCTGTTGAGGTCCATCTTCATCCGGGCCTCAGCGGAACATCAGGAAGTACAGCAGGAAGACGTTGCAGGTCAGCAGCGCGAGCGCCGTCGGCACCTGCGCGCGGATCACGGCATTCTTGTCGGGCAGTTCCAGCAGTGCGGCGGGCACGATGTTGAAGTTCGCTGCCATCGGCGTGAGCAGCGTGCCACAGTAGCCAGAGAGCATGCCGATCGCCGCCATCACCGCCGGATTGCCGTGGTACATGCCGACCAGCACCGGCACGCCGACGCCGCCCGTCATCACCGGGAAGGCCGCGAAGCCGTTGCCCATGATGACGGTGAAGAGCGCCATGCCCACCACGTAGACGAGCACGGCGAAGAAGCGCACATCCATGTTGATGTAGCTCGTGGTGATGTGCGCGACCGCCTTGCCCACGCCGGCATCCGAGAACACCAGACCGAGCATGCCGAGCATCTGCGGCAGGACCAGCGCCCAGCCGAGCGCGTCGGTCAGGCGGCGAGACTCGCGGATGCCCTGCACCGGAGTCTCCCGCGTCAGCACGCAAGCCAGCGCGAGCGCGAAGATGCAGCCGATGCCGAGGCTGACCAGCGTGGTGTTCTTAGGATCGAGCAAGGGCGTGCCGCCGAAAACGAGATGGCTGGCTGCGAGCGTGCCGATCATCGTCACCACCGGAATCGCCAGCGCGGGAATGAAGAGCTTGTTGCCGAGGCGCCGGGCGCTTTCCGCGTATTGCGCCACGGAGCGCGGTGCGTGATGGCCGATGCCGACGCCGCCGAAGGCAGCGATCAGCGCCATCACCACGACGCCGACACCGACCCACACGGGAGGCAGCAGGTCGCCGATGAGGAAGACCAGCGAATAGAGCCCCCAGAAGAAGGCGCTCGAATAGCGCTTGGGATGCTGGCGATCGGCCAGTGTCATCACCGCCGTGATGGCGAGGATGGCGCCGACGAGGTAGTACAGGTGAACGATGGAGAGCGTCATGATCAGGCGCCCTTCACGGAAGCGGCGGCCGCGGTGGCATGTTCATCGACGGCAGGCGCGCTTCCGGCCAGTTCACGATCGAGCCATCGGTCGAGCCGGCGCAGGCGCCAGCCATGGATCACGAATGCGCACACGGCGGTCGGAATGCCCCAGAGCGCCACGTGGATCGGTTCGAGTTCGATACCGGCTTCGCGCAGGAAGGTGGTCATCAGAACGATCGCACCGAAGGCCACGAAGATGTCTTCGCCGAAGAACAGGCCGACGTTGTCGGTGGCCGCGGCGTAGGCACGCAGCTTGTGGCGGATGCGGTCCGTCAATGCACCGTAACGGGCCTCGGCGGCGCCCTCTGCCATGGGCGCGAGCAGCGGACGCACCATTTGCGGGTGGCCGCCGAGGCTGGTCAGGCCGACCGCCGCGGTGAGCTGGCGCGCACCCAGATAGACGAGCAGCAGGCGGCCGGATGTGGCCGACTTGATGCTGCTGATCCAACGCTGCGCATGCTGGCGCAGCCCATGTCGCTCCAGCAGGCCGATGACGGACAGCGGCAGCAGGATGATCAACGGCAGGTTGCGCGTCTTGATGAAGCCGGTGCCTATGGCCGCCAGGATCTTCTCGACAGGGAAATGCGCGGCGAAGGCCGTGACGATGGCCGTCACGATCACGACCAGCATCGGATTGAAGCGCAGGACGAAGCCCGCAATGATGACCGCGACCCCCAGCAGGGGCCATAGATTGATGTCGGTAGGCACGGCAGTTACTCCAGATGCGATCGCAGCGCTTGGCTCAACGATCTTTGGTTATTGATGAATCATCGGTTATGAATTGTTCAACAATTCAACTTCGATTGTTAGCAAAATGCGTGCCCAGACATAGGTGAATTCCCGGAGTCGTTGAGCAAAAATGGGGCGCGCCGTGAAATCTGATACAACTCCGCCCGCTCTCCTTTCTGTTGCCTTCCAACATCCGATGACCATCGCGCCCCAATCGCCCGCCGAGCCCCAGACCCTGAGCGAACGCACGGCGGAAACGTTGCGGCAGAAGATCACGCAGGGAGAGTTCACCCCCGGCCAGCGCCTGTCGGAGCAGGCACTCAGCGACAGCCTGGGCATTTCGCGCAACACGCTGCGAGAGGTGTTCC
>CAIQMJ010000590.1 GCA_903872875.1 uncultured Variovorax sp. | reverse complement strand
GAATAAGTCGGACGTTGAGGTTCAGAAATTCTGGAAGGTGATTGATAGTCAGTTCATTCCTGCGCTAAGGGTTGGCGATACAACGCAGATGGATGCCGCTATCTCAGACCTCAGCATGCACTATCAAGCCCACCGGCTTGTCATTGACGAAATGGCGATCCAAGCACAGCGCATCGCCGACGAGAAGATCCAGCGGGCAAATAGGCTGACAATCGAAATCGTCGCCCTGTTGTCGGTGACTTCACTGCTGATGCTCTCTGTCGTGATCGGCGGGGTCGCTTCGCTACGCGCAAAAGTCGTTCATCCCGTCCTGCATATGGCCGGCTACATGGGCCGTCTGGCGGCGGGGGACTATTCCCAAGAGGTTCCGCATCGCGCCCGGCCCGACGAGGTCGGCGACATGGCCCGATCCGTCGGCGTTTTCCGCCAGGCAGTGCTGGAGCGCCGAACGGCGCGCGAGCAGAACGAAGCCATGGAAGCCCGTGTCTGGCAGGAAAGGGCCGAGCAGCAAGAGCGGATTGCCGCAGAAGCGCAACGGCGCGACGAAGTCGTCCGGTCGCTGGATCAGGGGCTGCGGGCCCTGGCCGCCGGCGATCTGCAGCACCGGATCGCCAACACGTTCCCGGAGGAATTTGAGCAGCTGCGTGTGAACTTCAATAGCTCGTTGCAATCGCTCCAGAACATCATTGCGCAGGTTGTTGCGAGCGCGGCTGCCGTCGACAGCGGTGCGCGTGAGATCTCCGCTGCTGCTGATGATTTGTCACGACGCACCGAGCATCAGGCTGCCAGTCTCGAACAAACGGCAGCTGCTTTGGACGAAGTGACTGCCACTATCCGGCAGACCTCGGAAAGCGCCCTGATGGCGCAGCAGGCCATGTCCGAAAGTCGCAACAACGTCGCCGGATCCAGCGCAGTGGCGGGCCAGGCGATCAGCGCCATGGAGCGCATCGACGCCTCTTCGCGTCAGATCGGCCAAATCATCGGGGTGATCGACGAGATCGCCTTCCAGACCAATCTTCTGGCGTTGAACGCAGGCGTTGAAGCCGCACGAGCTGGCGAAGCGGGCCGGGGTTTTGCGGTTGTGGCTCAAGAGGTGAGAGCACTCGCCCAGCGGTCCGCCGATGCCGCCAAGGAGATCAAGGGGCTGATTGCTGAAGCGTCTTCAAGCGTCCAGAGCGGTGTGGACCTTGTGGTCAAGGTAGGCGACGCACTGACCAGTGTCGTTTCCGAGTTCAGCCGAATTGAAGGGTTGGTTCGGGACATCGCGCAGGCCGCCAGAGAACAAGCTGCCGGCCTCGCCGAGGTGAACACGGCAGTAAACGAAATGGACCAGGTCACACAGCAGAACGCCGCTATGGTCGAGCAGACGACGGCGGCGAGCCACAGCCTGAGCCGCGAGGCGGTTCAGCTAGGGCGATTGGTTGAAGTGTTCGCGGGGCGCAGCAAGGGCGCGCAGCGGAACGCGGCTTAGTTTCGCTGCCCCTGGACTCCTTCCACTCTACAGGTTGCGATGAGGCGTTAGCCGCCTTATGCCGCTTTTGTTCTTCTTGGCGCACTCTAGCGAACAAACCTTGAGGTGAGCCCGTTAAGCTCGGTGAGGCGACTTCGAACCTGTAGTCGGCGGCCTCTACGGCGAGCGGAGCCGCGATCAGGCCAGCGCCCAACACCAAGGCCAGCCGCCAATTCAACGGAAGCCCCGCGCCGG
>CAIQMJ010000589.1 GCA_903872875.1 uncultured Variovorax sp. | reverse complement strand
GGACGTGTTGCGGCAAGGCGCGACTGGCGATTAGGCATCGATTTCATCCGAGCCCATCGAGCAAAGCCGTCAAAGGGTCGTGAGGGGCACGCGGCCGAAGCTGGTCCACAACATCGGTCTGTCCATGCCCCGTGGGCATGCCAATTGCGTTGGCTCGGCTATGGGGCCTCAGCCATGTCAGGCGCCGCCTCCAGCCGGCCGTAGCGCGCTATCGCCTCGGGCTCGATGCCGAGCGAGCCCGCCGCGGCTGGTCGGCGACTCGAGCGTCAACGCGCGGACGTCCGCCGGCGTCAGCCCCGCACCCAGCTGAAGCGCGACCGACGCACGGTTGCGCAGCGTCTGCCAGCTCAACGAAGCATGCGCATCGCGCGGTATGCCGGAGCGCGACGGGCGCGGGCGCGCGCTCGACAGGAAAGCGATCAGGTGACGGGCCTCCGCAACCGACAGGTACTCGGGCATTGGATCGGCATTGGCGGCCTCGGCGAAACGCACCTCCGGCTGCGCAGCGATGCAATCGGCTGCAGCGGTGTTGAGGGGCTCCCCGCGTTCCGCCGCCAGATGATTCAGCACGCGGTCGATCAGCCGCAACAGCCGCAGCGCATGCCGCGGCGACAGGGACAGGTCCGCGCTCTTCTTGCCGGTGCGCGCGGCCTGGAAGGCCTGCAGGTCGTCGACGCTCAGGTCGGCCAGCGTGACGGCAGGCGACTGCCCGAGGCACCATGCGGTGAAGCCGCCCCACATGTCGCGGTAGACCTGGATGGAGGCCGGGCGTTGCAGCAGACCGAGCGCCTGCTGTTCATCGAGCCAGGATTCGAAGGCCGGGCCATGACCATCGAGCCGGGGTTCTTCGAAGAGGGACAGCGTGTGCATGCGCGGCGATGCTAGCGGCGCCGGGCGGGGTTGTCGACCGTCGGCTGCTGGCCGGTCCTGGATTGTTAGAGGTGGACAACCATCGCTGAATCATCCTTTGGGCGGCAAAAGTGGCAGATGATTTCCTTCGGAAAAATTGAGCCGGAATCATCCTTGAGCGCCTGCAGCAGGTCGCCGAATCTCATGCCGGTCGCATCTCGGTTCAGCAAGAGGGTGTCGAACGATTTCGCCTCGGGGCTGCGTCGCATTTCGCCCATCAACTCGGCCATCTGCGCTGGCAGAGTACGTATTTTTCCATCCAGCCGATAGTTGGTCATTAGACTTTTCTTGGAGTCATAGACCTGAGACGGCTCGCTGAAATCGACGTCTTCGCCCTGCATGAGTCGCTCCGCAAATCGAGTGGTCTTGGATTTCAGGAACGAGTTGTCTCGTATGGCATGGAAGATGTTCAAGCCCGATGGCTTCTTGAATTTGACGTTCTCATCTCGGGCATCTGCGTGGCACGACAGGAAGATACTTTCACTTGGCGCGCTCCCACTCGCGAAACGCAATGCGATTGTCTTCCCGTCAATCTTGATTGGCTTGATTTGAATGTCGTGTTCCTGTTCAAGGGCCAGACGCTCCACGTCGGAAAGCCCGGGCCCGTTGACCGTGATGTCGTCGCCTTGCCCCATGCGAATGGCGACGCCGAACGGGGCAAGTTTTCTCGCCGCCCCGTCCAGATCGGCGACCCGCACTGCGCGACCGTCAGG
>CAIQMJ010000588.1 GCA_903872875.1 uncultured Variovorax sp. | reverse complement strand
GCCGGGCTCGGCCTCGCCGACCACCACCGCACCTTCGGCACGGCGACGCTCGGCCGGCGCCAGCGTGTGCAGCCAGGGGACGTTGTCGAGCTCGGCGGCGGTGGCCGCGCGCACTCGGTCGCGGATCGAATTGCCGCTGGGACTGCCGATCGGCATCGGGAAACTCCGGGGAGTGGTATCCCGGAGATTGTCGTCGCAACGACAACTTGGCGTCAAAGTGCAACCTACGATCCGCCCACTGTGACGACACCTCCCACCACCTTTCCCCGCCTGCTGCTGGCCCACTCACGGCAACAGCCCGACGCTCCGGCCGTGCGCGAGAAGGACCTCGGCATCTGGCAGACCTGGACCTGGGCGGATACGGCGCAGGCCGTGCGCGAGATGGCCTGCGGCCTCTCGAGCCTGGGCTTCCGCCCCTTCGACAACCTGGCCATCGTGGGCGCGAACCGGCCGCACCTCTACATGGCAGTGATCGCCGCGCAGAGCCTGCGCGGCGTGCCGGTGCCGCTCTACCAGGACGCGGTGGCAAGCGAGATGGTGTTCATGCTGGACGACGCAGGCATCGAGTTCGTGATCGCCGAAGACCAGGAGCAGGTCGACAAGCTGCTCGAATGCCGCGAACTGCAGCAGCAGGCCGGCGGCGTGCAGCGGCTGCGCCACATCGTCTACGACGACCCGCGCGGCCTGCGCCACTACGACCAGCCTGGGCTGATGAGCTTCGCGCAACTGCGCGAACTCGGTCGCGGCTTCATGGCGACCGACCCCGACTTCTTCGACGCGGCCGTCGCGAGCGGCGAGCCCGACGACGTCGGCGTGATCCTCTACACCTCCGGCACCACCGGGCGGCCGAAAGGCGTGTGCCAGACGCATGCGAGCTTCATCGCGGCGGGCCGCGGCGGCGTGACCACCGACCGGCTCGGCCCGGGCGACGACGTGATGAGCTACCTGCCGATGGCCTGGGTCGGCGACCACCTGTTCTCGGTGGCGCAGTGGCTGGTCGGCGGCTTCACGCTCAACTGCCCCGAGTCGGCTGCGACCGTGATGAACGACATGCGCGAGATCGGCCCGAGCTACTACTTCGGCCCGCCTCGCACCTTCGAAGGCCTGCTGACCTCGGTGTCGATCCGCATGGAAGACGCCGCCGCGCCCAAGCGATGGCTGTATGCGAAGTTCATGGCGCTGGCCCGCCGCGTGGGCGCCGACATCCTGAACGGTGCGCCCGTCAGCGCCGTCGACCGCTTCATGTATGGGGTCGGCAACGTGCTGATCTACGGCCCGCTGCGCAACGTGCTGGGCATGAGCCGCATCCGCGTCGCGTACACCGCGGGCGCGGCGATCGGCCCCGACCTGTTCCGCTTCTACCGCTCGATCGGCGTCAACCTGAAGCAGTTCTACGGCCAGACCGAAACCTGCGCCTACGTGTGCCTGCAGGAGGATGGCAAGGTCAAGCTGCAGACCGTGGGCACGGCAGCGCCCGGCATGGAACTGCGCATCGCCGACAACGGCGAGGTGCTGGTGCGCGGCGTGTCGGTGCTCAAGGAGTACTACAAGCGCCCGGACGCCACGGCCGAGGTGCTCGATGCCGACGGCTTCTTCCACACCGGCGACGCCGGCGTGCTCGACAGCGAGGGCCACCTGCGCATCATCGACCGCGCGAAGGACGTAGGCCGCATGGCCGGCGGCGCGATGTTCGCGCCCAACTACATCGAGAACAAGCTCAAGTTCTTCCCGCAGATCAAGGAAGCCGTGTGCTTCGGCGATGCGCGCGACGCGGTCTGTGCGTTCATCAACATCGACTACGAGGCGGTCGGCAACTGGGC
>CAIQMJ010000587.1 GCA_903872875.1 uncultured Variovorax sp. | reverse complement strand
CGCGCTCGCCTTCTTCGGCGCCTACCTCACCTACGAGCTGTCGAGCCACCGCGGCATCGACCCGCTGCTCACGCTCGGTCTCATCGTGCCGCTGTTCTTCGTGCTGGGCGCCGCCCTGCACTGGGTGCTGACGCGCTTCCGGGTGAGTCCCTTCAACTCGCTGCTCGTCACCTTCGGCATCACGGTAATCATCGAGGCGATGCTGCAGTGGATCTGGACAGCCGACTACCGCAAGCTGGAGTCGAGCTATGCCGAGCACAAGCTGCGCATCGGCCCGCTGTTTCTTCCACTGCCCGAGCTGATCACGCTCGGCCTCGGCGTCGGGATCTCGGTGGCCGTCTGGCTGGCGCTCACGCGCACCGATCTCGGCAAGGCGCTGCGGGCGTCGGCGCAGGACGCGCCGGTGGCCGCGGCCTTCGGCGTCAACCAGCATGCGCTGGCGCTGATGCTGTCGGGACTCAATGCGGCGCTGGCCGGCGTCGCCGGCGTGTGCATCGCGCTGACCTACACGCTGTCTCCGTCGCAGATCTACGCATGGATCGGCGTGGTGTTCGCGGCCGTGATGCTGGGCGGCCTCGGCCGACCGCTCGGCCCGCTCATCGCGGGCTGCATCATCGGCGTGAGCGAGGCCCTGACCATGGCAGTGACAACGCCGTCATGGGCGCCGCTGGTGTCCTTCTCCCTGCTCATGCTGGTGCTGCTCGTCCGGCCGGGGAGGGTCGCATGAAGCGCTCCTTCGGACTCATCCTCGCCGCGGGTGCGGGCCTGGCGATCGTCCCGTGGCTCGGGCTGCCGGCGTTCTATGAATCGATCCTGTACCTGATCCTGCACTGGATCGCCCTCGCCACGTCGTGGAACCTGCTGTCGGGCTACTCGGGCTACTTTTCGTTCGGCCACGGCGCCTTCTTCGGCATCGGGATGTACACCACGGCGACGCTGGCGACGAAGTTCGACGTGCCCTTTCTCTGGACGCTGCCGGCGGCTGCCGCGGTTGCGGCCCTGTTCGGCTCGCTGCTGGGCGTGGTCGCGTTCCGCGTGCAGGCCGTGCGCGCCGAACTGTTCTCGCTGCTGACGCTGGCCGCCACCTTCGTCGTGGCCACCGTGATCCTGAACACGCCGATCGACGGCGGCCCCGGCATCTACATGAGCGCGGTGGCGGTGCCGGCGATCGGCCCGACGCCCTCGGGCACCTTCTACCTGCTGGCGCTGGCCGTGGCGGTGGCGACCGTGCTGGCCGCGCTCGCGGTCTATCACTCGCGCTTCGGCACCGGCCTCTTCGCGATCCATGACGACGAGGACGTCGCCGAGGTGATGGGCGTGCCCACCTTCCGCTACAAGCTCGGCGCCCTGGCGCTGTCCTGCGCGCTGGCGGGACTGGTGGGCGGCGTGCATGCGCTCTTCATCTCCTACGTGACGACCGGCGACACCTTCACCATCGCGATGCCCCTCACGGTCGTGCTGATGGCCGTGCTCGGCGGCACGCGCCACTGGGCCGGGCCGATCGTCGGTGCCACGGCGATCACGCTGCTGCTCTACGCCTTCACCGGCGGCGACAGCGCCATCATCGGCAAGGGGCTCACGGGCCTGGTGCTGATCGTCGTGATCCTGTTCATGCCCGAAGGACTGCTCGGCCAGGTGCTGAAGTGGTGGAGCGCGCGCCAGCGGGAGGACGGCATTGCGAAGCGCGCTCCGCTGCGCGCCGACGCCGCGGCGCCCGTGCCACCAACCCCTGCGACGACCGGCGGCGTGCTGCTGCGCGCGCAGGGCGTGCGCAAGTCCTTCAAGGGTGTGCAGGCGCTGCGTGGCGTCGATCTGGAGGTTCGCCGCGGCGAGATCCTCGGCCTGCTCGGACCCAATGGCTCCGGCAAGTCGACTTTCATCAACGTGGCCAGCGGCCACTATGCCGTGACGGGTGGCCTGATCGAATTCGAGGGACGGCGCATCTCCGGCATTCCGGCGCATCGCATTGCGCACGGCGGCATCGCGCGGACGTACCAGATCCCTCGCCCTTTCGCGCATCTCACGGTGCTGGAGAACGTCGCGCTTCCGGCGATGTTCGGCGCCGCTTCGCTCGACCGCCACACGGCGGAGGCCGAGGCCTGGCAATGGCTGGCCTTCACCGGGCTCACCGAGCGGGCGCATGCGTTGCCCGGCGCCCTCAACCTGCACCAGCGCAAGTTCCTCGAGTTCGCGCGCGCACTGGCCTCGCGGCCGCAGGTGCTGATGCTCGACGAAGTGCTGTCGGGCCTCACGCCGTCGGAAATCGACGAAGCCGTGGTGCTGATCCGCCGCATCCGCGACCAGGGCGCCACCATCGTCTTCGTCGAGCATGTGATGCGCGCCGTGATGGCCCTGTGCGACCGGATCGTCGTCTTCAACCGCGGCGAGGTGCTCGCCGAGGGCGTGCCGCAGGACGTGATGCAGCGCCCCGAAGTCGTCGCCGCCTATCTCGGCCAGGCCATGGAGCCCGATGCACCCGCGGCGGCCTCGCAACCCGACAGGACACTGGCCCATGCTTGAGATCCAATCCATCCGCGTCGCCTATGGCGAGGCCACCGCGCTATGGGACGTGTCGCTGTCCATCGGCCAGGGCGAGCTGCTTTGCGTCGTCGGACCGAACAGCGCCGGCAAGAGCACGCTCATCAACGCCATCGCGGGACTGCATCGCATCAGCGCCGGGCGCCTGGTGCTGGACGGACAGGATCTCTCGCGGCTGCCGCCGCACCGCTTCTGCAGCCAGGGCATTGCACTGGTGCCGGAAGGCCGGCGGCTCTTCACCGAGATGACGGTTCGCGAGAACCTGGAACTCGGGAGCTACCTGCGCGCCGCTCGTCGGGAGCGAGCACGCTCTCTCGACCGTGTGTGTGCGCTCTTTCCCGCGCTCGCGGAAAAGCTGGCCCAACCGGCGGGCGCCCTTTCCGGCGGTCAGCAGCAGATGGTGGCGATCGGCCGGGCACTCATGGCACGGCCGCGGCTCCTGCTGCTCGACGAGCCGTCGCTGGGGCTCGCACCGAGCATCGTGCTCGACATGTTCCGGGCGATCCAGCGCATCCACGCCGACGGCATCGCGGTGCTCCTGGTCGAGCAGAACGTGAGCATGGCGCTCGACATCGCCCAGCGCGCCGCCGTATTGGAAGAAGGCCGCATCGTGGCGTCGGGCCCGCCGGACGAACTGATGGCACGACCCGAACTGCGCCGCGCCTACCTGGGCCTCACGACAGAGCACGCCTGAGCAGCACGCTCCTGGCGCAGCCGGGCACCGCCGAATTGGCCGGCCCGGCTCAGCGTCCCACCATGT
>CAIQMJ010000586.1 GCA_903872875.1 uncultured Variovorax sp. | reverse complement strand
CCTTGGCGCGCAGGTCGATGGCCTTGAATGAATAAGCCAGCACCGCTGCGTCGGGAGATTCGAAGATGTTGCCTTCGCCTGGGGCGCCTTGAGCGATCTTGGTCACCCAGAAGCAGCCGAGCACGATGTCGAGCATCTTCGCCACGACGGTCGGATCGTTGTTGCCGGGTTTGAGGATGTTCTTGTCGGCGGCCATGATCTCCTTGGCCTCGAGCTGGGCTTCGTCGGAGAGCGGCACGTGGACGGCCATCTGGTCGCCGTCGAAGTCGGCGTTGTAGGCCGTGCAGACGAGCGGGTGGATGCGGATCGCCTCGCCCTCGATGAGGACGGGCTCAAACGCCTGGATGGAGAGGCGGTGCAGGGTCGGGGCGCGGTTGAGCAGCACCGGGTGGCCCTTGGTGACCTCCTCGAGGATGTCCCAGACTTCGGGCGACTTTTTCTCGATCATCTTGCGCGCACCGCGGACGGTGTGCACGAAGCCGAGTTCCTTGAGGCGGCGGATGATGAACGGCTCGAAGAGGACGAGGGCCATCTTCTTGGGCAGACCGCACTGGTGCAGCTTGAGCGTCGGGCCCACGGTGATCACCGAACGACCCGAATAGTCGACGCGCTTGCCCAGCAAGTTCTGGCGGAAACGACCCGACTTGCCCTTGATCATGTCGGCCAGCGACTTGAGCGCGCGCTTGTTGGCGCCCGTCATGGCCTTGCCGCGGCGGCCGTTGTCCAGCAGAGAGTCGACGGCTTCCTGCAGCATCCGCTTCTCGTTGCGCGCGATGATTTCCGGAGCCTTCAGCTCCAGCAGGCGGCGCAGACGCGAGTTGCGGTTGATGACGCGGCGGTACAGATCGTTCAGGTCGGAGGTCGCGAAGCGGCCGCCGTCCAGCGGCACCAGCGGACGCAGGTCCGGCGGCAGCACGGGCAGCACATCGAGCACCATCCAGCCCGGCTTGATGCCGGACTTCTTGAAGGCTTCCAGCACCTTGAGGCGCTTGGAGTTCTTCTTGACCTTGACTTCGGAACCGGTCAGGTCGCCACGCAGGCGTTCGATCTCGCTGTCGAGTTCGATGCCTTCGAGCAGATCCTTGATGCCTTCGGCGCCCATCTTGGCGACGAATTCATCGCCGAATTCCTTGCGCTTCGCGTCGTAGTCGTCCTCGGACATGATGCCGAACTTCTTCAGCGGGGTCATGCCGGGGTCGGTGATCACGTAGGCTTCGAAGTACAGCACGCGTTCGATGTCGCGCAGCGTCATGTCGAGCACCAGCCCGAGACGCGACGGCAGCGACTTCAGGAACCAGATGTGGGCGCAGGGCGCGGCCAGGTCGATGTGGCCCATGCGCTCGCGACGCACCTTGGTCTGCGTGACTTCAACGCCGCACTTCTCGCAGATGACGCCGCGGTGCTTGAGGCGCTTGTACTTGCCGCAAAGGCATTCGTAGTCCTTGATGGGCCCGAAGATCTTGGCGCAGAACAGGCCGTCGCGTTCGGGCTTGAAGGTGCGGTAGTTGATCGTCTCGGGCTTCTTCACTTCGCCGAAAGACCACGAACGGATCTTCTCTGGCGAAGCCATGCCGATCTTGATGGCATCGAAATGCTCATCCGGCGTGAATTGCTTGAACAGGTCGAGTAAAGACTTCATGTGACTCTTTCCTTTTCTGCTTATGAACGTTCGAGTTCAATGTCCAGACCAAGGGAACGGATTTCCTTGACCAGCACGTTGAACGATTCCGGCATGCCGGCTTCGATGGAGTGTTCGCCCTTGACGATGCTCTCGTACACCTTGGTACGGCCTTGCACGTCGTCGGACTTCACCGTCAGCATT
>CAIQMJ010000585.1 GCA_903872875.1 uncultured Variovorax sp. | reverse complement strand
CGACGTAGTCCATGAGTTGCCGTCGGGCCCAGCTGCTCATGACGATGTCCCTCCGCGCCGGGCGAGCTGGCTGAGCATCAGGCGCGCGATCGCCAGCACGATGAATGTGACGATGAAGAGCAGGAAGCCCAGTGCAATCAGCGACGACAGGTAGACGGACGAATCCGCCTCGGTGAACTCGTTGGCGATGGTGGCGGCGATTGAATTGCCCGGTTCGAGAAGAGAGGCGGACAACAGGTGGGCATTGCCCAGCACGAAAGTCACCGCCATCGTCTCGCCCAATGCGCGCCCCAAGCCTAGGAAGATCCCACCGACGACCGCAGAGCGCGTGTACGGCAGGACGATGTCCCAGACCACTTCCCACGTCGTGTTGCCGACGGCGTATGCCGATTCTTTCAGCTGTGCTGGGACGGTCATGAACACCTCCCGCATCACTGACGAGACGAACGGGATGACCATGACGCTTAGCACGATGCCGGCGGTGAGCATGCCCAGGCCGATCGGAGGCCCCTGGAACAGCGGTCCGATGAGGGGCAGTGGCCCGACGTGTTCGTCCAGCCACGGGCTGACATGGTTGGCCATGAAGGGAACGAACACAAAGAGCCCCCACATGCCGTAGATGATCGAGGGGATGCCAGCAAGCAGTTCGACCGCTGCGGCCACGGGCTGACGGATGCGGGTGGGCGCGATCTCGGTGAGGAAAAGCGCGATGCCGAAGCTCACCGGCACCGCGATCAGCATCGCGATGGCTGCCGTCACCAGCGTGCCGTAGATGGGCACCAGGGCGCCGAACTTCTTCTGCACGGCGTCCCAGTCGGAGCTCCAGATGAAGGACCATCCGAAGGTGGCGAAGGCTTCTTTGCCGCCCCACAGCATCGACAACGCCGCGCCGAGGAGCGCGACCAGAACGAACATCGCGCAGCCGAACACGCCATAGCGGAAGAGACGATCATTGCGTGCGTCACGCTGTTCATCGCGCGCGGTTCGCACTCTAGGCACGGTGGTGCTCACAGGCAAAGTCTGGGTTTGAGACATACAAGAACTCCGGAGGGGGAGATCAGGCGGTGGCTGCAATGCCACCTCTGACCTCTCGGACTGTCGTTACTTGATGTTCTTGGCCCAGTACGCCTCGATCTGTTTGACCAGCGTGGCTGGCAGCGAGACGTAGTCCAGCGATTTCGCGTCGGCCTGGCCGTCCTGCAGCGCCCACTTGAAGAATTCGAGCGCCTCCTTCGACTGCGCTGCGTCCTTCGGCTGCTTGTACATCATCACGAAAACCGACGCGGTGATGGGCCAGGAGTCCTTGCCGGCGGCGTCGGTGATGACTTCGAAGAAGTCAGGTGCCGACCAGTCCGCGCCAGCCGCTGCGGCCTGGAAGGTTTCGAGGGTGGGGTCGACGAACACGCCAGCCTTGTTCTTCACCTCGGTGTACTTCATCTTGTTCTGCATCGCGTAGGCCAGCTCGACGTAGCCGATCGAACCCTTGATCTGGTTCACATACGCTGCCACGCCTTCGTTGCCCTTGCCACCGACGCCGGCCGGCCAGTTCACCGATGTGCCTTCACCGACTTTGGTCTTCCACTCGTCGCTGACCTTCGAGAGATAGTTCACCCAGTTGAAGGTCGTACCCGAGCCGTCGGAGCGGTGCACCACCGTGATCTTCTGGTCCGGCAACTTCATCTTGGGATTCAGGGCGGCGATCGCAGGGTCGTTCCACTTGGTGACCTTGCCGAGAAAGATGTCGGCCAGCAGCGGGCCCGTGAAGCGCATGTCGCCTGGTTTCGCATCCTCGATGTTCACGACGGGCACGACACCGCCGATTACCACCGGGAACTGCACGAGCCCTGCGGCCGCGAGCTCCTCAGGGGGCAGTGGCTTGTCCGAGGCGCCGAAGGTCACGGTCCCGGCCTTGATCTGTGCAATGCCGCCACCAGACCCGATCGACTGGTAGTTGATCTTGGTGCCTTTCTTGGCGTTGTAGCTCGCCGACCATTTGGACAGAATCGGATACACGAACGTGGATCCGGCGCCGGTGATTTCAGCGGCATGCGAGGCGACCGAGGCGAGCGCAATGATGACGCCAGCGGCGGCGGCCCAGATCGGAGAGCGGAAAGGTGTGGGAGTGGTCATGGTCGAGAGGCTCCTGATAGAAAGACAACGGTGACTTGGCGTTCGGCTCGCAGGGTCGCCCGTCGCGCGCCGAAACGTTGGTGAAGTGGCGCGCCGTTCAAAGCACCACTTAAGCCCACATCACTAGATTCCTATGTTTCTAGATTTGTAGAACTGTTGGCTGCATTTTGTTGAGCGTTTATGACAACGAAGTGACAACTCGAGGGGTTTGCGGCGGCGTTGAAAAAATCAACTCTCACGCCCCAGACAGATACCCCTTCGCCTGAAAACAGTTCGATGGAATCAATACGGAGTTCAGTGTTTTGACGAATCACGGCATCGCCGCGAAGGGGTGAATCTCGGGCCAGGAGGCCCTCGCCTGCCCGAAGCACCGCGCGTTGTCACGGATATGTCATGGTCGATGGACAAACTTGGATTCCACATAACCAGCAATATAGAAATAAGGAGAGGCAGCCATGCCTGACTTTCAACAACCGCATTGGACCCCCGTCGGATCGAGAACTTTGTGCAGCGGCGGCAAGAAGGGGCGGATCGCGTCCGGCCTGATGCGCACCGCGGCTGGCGTGCTGGCTTTCGCGGCAGTGACCGCGCACGCCGCAGACGTCATGGGGGCGGGGTCGACGTTCGTCTTCCCGATCCTTTCCAAGTGGGCGGCCACGTACCACGACCAGACCGGCGCAAGGGTGAACTATCAGTCGATCGGGTCCGGCGGAGGTATCGCGCAGATCAAGGCTGGCATGGTCACCTTCGGCGCTTCGGACAAGCCACTTCCGCCGGATGAACTGAGCAAGAGCGGTCTGGCCCAGTTCCCGCTGGTTGTTGGCGGAGTGGTGCCGGTGGTCAACGTCGACGTCGCAACACCGACGCCCTTGAAATTCACGGGCGCTGTTCTGGCCGACATCTACCTCGGCAAGGTCACCAAGTGGAATGATCCATCGATTGCCGCGCTCAATCCAGGGGTGGTGCTGCCGGATCAGAAGATCACCGTCGTCCACCGCTCGGACAGTTCGGGCACGACTTTCAACTGGGTGAACTACCTGGCGAAGGCCAGCGAGGAATGGAAGACCAAGGTCGGCAGTGACACCGTTGTCCAGTGGCCAGTCGGGATGGCTGGCAAAGGGAATGAGGGCGTGGCCACCTACGTCAACGCCACGAAGGGAGCCATCGGGTACGTTGAACTGTCGTACGCCGTGAAGCACAAGATGAAATACGCCCAGGTCAAGAACAAGGCTGGCGAGTTCGTGGACCCGAGCGCGGCATCGTTCCAGGCTGCTGCAGCAAGCGCCGAATGGAAGGCTGAGGACTTCTACGAGGTCATCACCGACGCCCCCGGCAAAGACTCGTGGCCCATCGCGGCGACCACCTTCGTGCTGATGTACAAAGACCCGAAGAATGCGCCTGCCAGTAAGGAAGCCCTGAGCTTCTTCAAATGGGCTCTTGAAAGCGGCCAGGCCGACGCACAGAAGTTCGACTATGTCCCGCTGCCAAATGCGCTGGTCCAGCAGATCGAAGCTTACTGGGTGAAGCAAATCAAGTAATCAGCAAGGGGCAAAGCGCCGCGGCAGTGCCGACGACCAGGCTGGCGCGCCGATGGCGATTCCTTCGAATGGTCTTGAGACGATTACGACAAAGGTTGCGCTTGGCTGCGTCAAAAGCTCAACCGCCGCGCCCAGCCCATTCGCAACGCGACGGGATTTCGCGACGTGGCTCGGACGATAAAGCTCGCTAGTGTCTGGCGCTCCAAGTCCCTGTATTTATCTTCCCAAGAGGCCGCTTGCGTTCTACGAGTGCAGAGAGGCACGCGAATAAGTACAGAACAGAGTGGCGCACCACACTAGCCTTGGCAGCGACGCCGACCAAGGATGGGCGGTCGCAGCTACCCTTGAGAAAGCCCGTGAGGGAGGTCCTGCGGTGCCCAGTTCGAAGTGGTACTGAGGCTATCGCTCACCAAGCGGTATGAAGATGGGCAAATCGCATTGCCAAGGGCCGACACCCTCAAGGTCAAGATGCAGACGGAAGGGAATCCAGTTCTCCTTCTGGTCAGCAGGAAGTTGCTCAATGCTTCGGACACGGGATACGCTTCGCAGCGCCGTGTATGCGGATCCAGTGATGGGGTCATCGATTGGCACGCAGGCCATGCGAATCACTTCGAGCTTCACCAGATGAGGCAGCCACGGCGAATCTCGAAAGAGGTCGAAATACTCTTTGATCCTCGTGCCGAATGTGGGGTGGAAAGGCATCTCACCGCGTAGCGTGGAAAGACACATCTTGATCTTCTGCGGAAGCGATTCAAGTCCGGAGACAAAAGCGAGATTGCCATTGGTTAGGAAGATGTCATTGGCGTCATTGGTCGCAATGTCTGCGGGAAGTTCGTGCGCGTTGGTGCGCGGCGTACTCGGATGCACCTTGAGTGACAGCATGACGCCAGCGTCACTCTTCTGCCAAGTGGCGGCGGCGGCGAGTTGCCGACCATCCCCCAACGCGTTTACAAGCACGAAGCGATCCATCGGCACGATACGATCGAAGCGCTCATTAAATTCGATCAAAGCTCCGAGATCGCCAATGAGAAAATGCCCGATGCGAACGTCCCATGTCGCGTCCTTTACCCCAATGAGTTCACCGATGAGCACCAGGTCGGGCCCGATCGCGATGAAATCCATGTCGCCCACCGATCTCACCGCACCGTCCATCTCAGCTCGCACACTATCTTCGTGGTCTGTTCTCATTCTTCCGAGCACGGCCGGCGGGAAGCGGCTACGGTCCTCATCAACCAACCTGCTGTGTGTTTGACATAGCCAGAGGCCATTCGTGACGGCCGAGCGTTCCTCGGGGAGCATCTCAGCCATGTAGCGAGGACCGCCGGACGCGGCGGCATGTATATGCGCTGCAACGCCGATGCTGACGTGTGCTTCAGGTGACTCGTCGCTTGGGCCCGAGGTCGGTATGCGACACCCTGGAAATGAGCACCTGTAGTTGGCTCGCTGAGCTAACGCTCCTTTTGTCTTTGCAGAGAACTCGTCACGTTTACGCGCTGCCATAGGTCAATCCTCTTTCGCTTTCGACCAGTTCGCTGGGCGAGCAACTCCCAGTGTTTCCCGCAAGAAGCTGGCTTGGGGTGTCGCGGCCCTCATCGGGGACTCATTCCAGATGAGAACTCGACTAGAGGATGCCCTGAGCGGCCATAGGTTGCCCACGAATATAGCCAACTCGATTATTTCCTGTCCGGCAGAAGAACACTGACCATTGCGACCGACATCAGCAAGCGTGCGTGGAGCACATCTTGCCAAGCAGGCATGGACAAGCTGAGACTGATGCGAACATTCAAGGCTGTCCGTGGCCTGCTATATAGCCTGGAGCTTACGGCGCGGTATAGCCACATGGCTATACCGATGCGAAAATCCAGCACCTTCTTCTGCATTTCTCCATGCCAACCCTCATCAGCATCGCCCGTGTGTTTGTGCTTTTCGGCAACCTCACCCTCGGCGGCGGCAGCGCCACGATTGCGGTTCTCCACCGTGAGATCGTCGACCGGCGCAAGTGGGTGAGTGAGGATTGGTTCGCGCTGTGCTTCGCACTGTCCCGCCTCACGCCCGGAACGAACCTGCTGGCGTTTTCCACCGGCATTGGATGGGCGCTGAAGGGCTGGGCAGGGGCACTGGTTTCGCTGCTGGCCTCGTCCATCCCTTGCGCCCTCATCGTTATCTCAGTGACGGCCGCCTTCACCGTCATCCAGACGAACTCGATGGCTCAAGCTGCGATGCATGGCGCAGTCGCTGCCGCTGTCAGCATCACGGTGAAGACATGCTGGACGCTGGCCAAGCCGCACTACAAGACGGGGCAGCGGCTTCGGTCAGTGCTGATCGCCACGGTCGCCCTGGTGCTCCATCTGGCCGTAGGACTCTCGGCAGTGCAGGTCTTGTTGATAGCCGCGGTCGTCGGTTTCGCGCTGCCACGGGCAACCCCATGAACATCTTCGTGCTGTACCTTGTTCTGCTCAAGGCAACCATCACCAGTTTCGCTGGTCTCGCTTCCTTGCCGGTGGTGAGAGACGAGCTTGTTGTGCAGCGGCAAATTATCAGCGATGCGCAGCTCACGGAAGCCGTGGTTGTCACGCGAACGACGCCCGGCCCCGTCGGGCTCTACGTGGTCAGCGTCGGCTATTTCGCTGCGGGGATTCCAGGAGCCATCGCCGGCTGGCTGGCGATGGTCACGCCTGCTCTGCTCATCATTCCGCTCATCATCTTTCTGGGGCGCCGGACCGAACATCCGCGTGTCAAGGCGGCGCTACAAACGGTCGTCGTCACCAGTGCCGCGCTGCTGCTGGCATCATCAATTCCGCTCGCGCGTGACGCTCTCGTGGACCCGCTGACCGTGGCGATCTCAATGGTGTGTCTGTTCGTACTGCTTCGTACCCACCTCGATACGCTTTGGATCATCCTGGCGGCTGCGTCAGTTTCCATTGCGGCCTCGGCGATGGGCATCGTCCATAT